>NZ_JBHYWP010000065.1:4327-40301 GCF_042751845.1 Streptomyces sp. NPDC059398
GCCGTCATCCAGGGCGCCGGACACTTCATCCCGGACGAGCAGCCCGGCGCGGTGGTGGACGCGCTGACCGCGTTCATCGATCAGGAGCGTGGGGGGGGGGCGGGGGGGGGCCCCGCACCCCCCCCCCCCCCCCGCGGGTCCGGCACCCGGACCCGCACCCGGAACCGGATATGGACCGGGTGGCGGGGTGCGAACGGTCCTCGAGCCAGCTGTCGCAGTCCGGGGTCAGCGCTATCGCCGACGGGACCGGCACTTCGAGCCGGTCCGCCAGATCCCGCACCATCCGGTGCAGGTCGGGCGCCGAGGTCTCGGTGAGCGCCACCGTCGGGCTGACGGCGGGCCCGGCCCCGGCGATCACGGCCCCCACGGCGGCGGCCATGCCCAGCACCACCAGCGCGAACCCCGTCACCACCCAGCGCGCCACATCCCAACTTCCGCCGCTGAGACGGCCCATGGCCCCACCGGCCAGCAGCACGACCGCGACAGCGGCCGGCAGCAACGCCACGGCCAAGGCCCTGCCCCGGACCGCCAGAACGGCCAGTGCATGGGCGCGCGCGCCCTGCGCACCCCGCTTGGTACGCGGATCAACCCGCGCATCGCTCGTACGGTTCTCGGACACGGCTGGACGTCACCCCCTCTGCCCCTGCGACGGCTTTGCTCACTCCCCCACTGTGGCACCCGCCACTGACATCGCAATGCCGGTGGGCCAAGTGCCGGAACGCCTGCGCCGCAGACTAGTTGGGGTCCCGGCGGGCGTCATCCGGATGGGCGAGCCGTCACTCGATGGAATGGCTTTGGGTAAAGGTGCTGACGGAAAACCGTCAGATGGCTGCGGCCTTCGCCGCGATGTCCGTACGATGCTGCGCCCCGTCGAGCCGCACCCTGTCCAGCGCGATGTACGCCCGTGCACGGGCCTCGCCCAGATCCGCGCCGGTCGCGGTCACCGAGAGCACCCGGCCGCCCGCGCTCACCACCGCGTCGCCGTCCTGCCTGGTCCCGGCGTGCAGAACGTACGCGTGGGGCGCATCCTGGGCCGCCACCTCGTCGAGGCCGCCGATGGGGTCACCGGTGCGGGGGGTGTCCGGGTAGTTGTGCGAGGCGATGACGACGGTCACGGCGGCCTCGTCGCGCCAGTTCAGCGGCGGGACCGTGTCGAGGGTGCCGTTGGCCGCGTTCAGCAGGACACCGGCCAGCGGGGTCTTCAGCCGGGCCAGCACCACCTGGGTCTCGGGGTCCCCGAACCGGGCGTTGAACTCGATGACCCGTACGCCGCGAGAGGTGATCGCGAGGCCCGCGTACAGCAGCCCCGCGAAGGGCGTGCCCCGGCGGCGCAGTTCGTCGACGGTCGGCTGGAGCACCGTCTGCATGACCTCGTCGACCAGCTTGGGATCGGCCCACGGGAGCGGGGAGTACGCGCCCATGCCACCGGTGTTGGGCCCCTCGTCGCCGTCGAGGGCGCGCTTGAAGTCCTGTGCCGGCTGGAGCGGGAGGACCGTCACCCCGTCCGAGATCGCGAAGAGCGAGACCTCCGGGCCGTCGAGGAACTCCTCGATGACCACCCGGCCGCACGCCAGCGCATGGGCGCGGGCCGCCGCGATGTCGTCGGTCACCACGACGCCCTTGCCCGCGGCGAGGCCGTCGTCCTTCACCACGTACGGGGCACCGAAGGCGTCGAGCGCGGCATCGATCTGCTCCGGGGTGGTGCAGACGTAGGCGCGGGCGGTGGGGACGTTCGCCCCCGCCATCACGTCCTTGGCGAAGGCCTTGGAACCCTCCAGCTGCGCCGCTTCCCGGCTCGGCCCGAAGCACGGGATGCCCGTCTCCCGTACCGCGTCGGCGACCCCGGCGACCAGCGGCGCCTCGGGGCCGACGACGACGAGCCCGGCACCGAGCCGGGTCGCGAGCCGGGCGACGTCGGCGCCGTCCAGCGCGTCCACGGCGTGCAGCTCGGCCACTTCCGCGATGCCCGCGTTACCGGGGGCGCAGTGCAGGGAGGTGACCTCGGGGTCGAGGGAAAGAGAGCGGCACAGGGCGTGTTCGCGGGCGCCGCCGCCGATGACAAGGACCTTCACGGTACGAAGCCTAGCCCGCGCACCGGTACCGACCCGGGCCGGGCCTTGTACGGGCGACCCAAAGCGGCGGGCGGGGTCTTCGTAGGTTCCTCCACCTACCCGGCCGGGTGTCGCTTTGGTGGCCCGGGTGGTGGGGGTGGTGCACGTGGTGTGCGGCCGGCTGCCCGCGCATGGCCGCCCGGTGCCGGCTCTCATCCGGATGATCCAGATGATCCGAACAGTCCGATGGCTCGGCTGATCCGGTTCGGCTGATCCGGTCCGGCTACTCGTTCGTGTACTCCTCCACCACGGTCGCCCCCAGTTCGCGCACGATCAGATCGTGGCCCGAGAGCGCCGAGTCGACCAGATCGGGGTCGTCGTCCTCCGGGGTGTCGTCCTCCAGCGAGACGGGTGGCGGTCCGTCCGGCACCGGCGGCGGCTCGGGCTCCCGGAAGGCTTGTGGCCGCTGGCGCTGCGGCGGCTCCGGAGCGGGCGGCTGCTGAACCGGTCCGGGCGCGCCCCCACCGCCTCCGCCCTGGGATGCCCCGCCCTGGGGCGCCGGCCGCTGAGGCGCCGGCGAGGACCCGCCGGGGCCGGGGTGACCGCTGCCGCCGGGGGGCTGCGTACCGCCGGAGGGGTCGACGATCGCGTCGACCCTCCACTGGACGTGGAACTGGTCCGCGAGGACCTGCTTCAGTACGTCCTCGCTGCCGCTGGAGGCGAAGTTGTCCCGGGCACCCGCATTGGGGAAGCCGAGCTGGAGGGTGGTCCCGTCGAAGCCGGCGACCTGGGCGTTCTGGCTGAGCAGGATCCAGGTGAAGCGGCGCCGGTTCTTGACGGCCTCAAGGATCTCGGGCCACATGTTCCGCACCTGGGCCGCGCCTTGGGCCATACCGGGCGCGGGCCCGGCGGGCGGCGCGGACGACGGGCCTCCGGGCGCGGCCGGAGGGGCCGCCTGCCCGGGCTGCCCCTGCCCCTGCCCCGGAGCGGCAGCGGACGGCCAGCTTCCGGCCGGGCGCTGCGGCTGGGGCTGGGCCGCGGCCGCACCCGGCCAGGCGCCGGGCTGCCGGGCGGCCGGGGCGGGGGCGGGCGGCTGCGCGGAAGCACCGGGCGGCGGAGCCGGTGCCGCCTGCGCGGCTGCGGCGGGAGGCCCAGCCGGAGCAGAAGCGCCTGCCGGACCGGCGGAACCGGCACCGGCGCCCTGTCCCGCACCGGCCCCCGTGTCCGTACCTGCGGCCTCCCCCCGAGCCGCAGCACGAGCAGCGGCCGGCCCCATGCCGGGCGCCACCGTCATACCGGGCCCGGCAGCCCCAGCGGCCCCACCCGGCCCGCCGGGCCCAGCAGGCCCGGCAGGTCCGCCGAACCCCGCAGGTCCAGCAGATCCACCAGGACCAGGAGGAGATCCAGCAGCCGGGCCGGGCGGGGCGGCCATCGTGGGATGTGCCTCGGCGCCCGGTACGTACCCCATGGCCGGCCCCTGCCCACCCGGCACGAAGGCGCCGCCGCGCTCCAGACGGTCCAGCCGGGCCTGCAGGGAGCGCTCGTCGTCGAAGGCGGCCGGGAGCAGCACCCGCGCACAGATCAGTTCGAGCTGGAGCCGCGGGGAAGTGGCGCCGCGCATCTCGGTGAGCCCGGTGTTGACCAGGTCCGCCGCGCGGCTCAGCTCCGCGGCGCCGAAGACGGAGGCCTGTGCCTGCATCCGCGCGACGACGTCCGCCGGGGCGTCGATCAGCCCCTTCTCCCCCGCGTCCGGCACGGCGGCCAGGATCACCAGGTCGCGCAGCCGCTCCAGGAGGTCGGCGACGAACCGGCGCGGGTCGTTGCCTCGCTCGATGACCTGGTCGACCAGCTCGAAGGCGGCGGCGCCGTCCGACGAGGCGAACGCGTCGATGACGGAGTCGAGGAGCGTGCCGTCCGTATAACCGAGCAGGGCGGTGGCCATGGCATACGTCACACCCTCTTCGCCCGCGCCCGCCAGCAGCTGGTCCATGACGGACATGGAGTCCCGGACGGACCCCGCCCCGGCCCGCACGACGAGGGGCAGCACGCCCTCCGCGACCTGGGCGCCCTCCTGCCCGCACACCTCGCCGAGGTAGTCGCGCAGGGTGCTGGGCGGCACCAGCCGGAAGGGGTAGTGGTGCGTACGCGACCGGATGGTGCCGATGACCTTCTCGGGTTCGGTAGTCGCGAAGATGAACTTGAGGTGCTCCGGGGGCTCTTCGACCACCTTCAGCAGGGCGTTGAACCCCGCCGACGTGACCATGTGCGCCTCGTCGATGATGTAGATCTTGTAACGACTGCTGGCCGGCCCGAAGAACGCCTTCTCGCGCAGATCACGGGCGTCGTCCACACCACCGTGCGAAGCGGCGTCGATCTCGATGACATCGATCGACCCCGGCCCGTTGCGCGCGAGGTCCCGGCAGGACTGGCACTCACCGCACGGTGTGGGTGTGGGCCCCTGCTCACAGTTCAGACAGCGGGCCAGGATCCGCGCGCTGGTGGTCTTCCCGCAGCCGCGCGGCCCGCTGAACAGATACGCGTGGTTGACCCGGTTGTTCCGCAGGGCCTGCTGCAACGGGGCAGTGACATGCTCCTGCCCGATGACCTCGGCGAACGATTCGGGACGGTAGCGGCGGTACAGCGCAAGGGACGACACATCTACGAGGTTATCGGGGCCCACCGACAACCCACGCCCCCGAACGCCCGGGGCATCCAGGGACCCAGGTCCCGGGAACACATCCCGGGAACACAAAGGGCCCCCCACGCACCCGCCAGAGCCAACCTACCCTTGCTGCCTTCCGGCCCTGGGGGAGTTCAGTCAGATAGCGCCACGTGAGGGGCTGACCCACACCCTAGCCGATCCCCCGGGTCGGAATCGAGTTCGCTAGCACTCCTCAACGTCTTGTATTGTTTGCCGCGGAGGATTCGCCTAGTGGCCTAGGGCGCACGCTTGGAAAGCGTGTTGGGGGCAACCCCTCACGAGTTCGAATCTCGTATCCTCCGCAGCTGGAAGGCCCGGACCGCGTATGCCGTCCGGGCCTTCTGCTTTGGCAGTCTCGTCCACAGTCTCAACGGGGCTCTTCGGGACCTTCCTCCGCCGCCCCGCCTTCGCTCTTCGCCCCGCTTCTCTCGGTGCAGTGTCAGCAGCCGAACGAGTTCGTCAGGGGCCCCGTTGACGCAGCGGCCGTCGCGCGACTTCGTGTTCGCCGTGTCCTCGTTCTTCCTGACGCGCTGCTTGCAGTAGCCGAGCTTGCGCCCGCACTCGCCCCCGCAGCCGTGCAGGTACTTGGGACGGAGCCGGTCCTCACGAACCCGCAGGACGCCCTCCGTGAGATCCTCGTCCGCCCGCCGCAGGAGACCCCTCTCCTGGAGAAAGTGCTTCAAAAGGCGGGATGACTCCGGGCTGCCCGAGGTGCCGTACCTGCGGGTCGCCAACGTCCAGCGCGCCCGCCTTGACCTATCCCGAGTCACGAAGATCCGTATCGCTGAACGAACCGGCCGAGCTCCGGCTCCAGGACGGAGACCTGCTCATGAACGAGGGCGGTGCCCGGGACAAGCTTGGGCGCGGCTGGATCTGGGCGAGCCGAATCAAGGACTGCATCCACCAGAACCACTTCTTTCGGGCCCGGATCCAGGAACACGCCACGCACCCCAAGCTCTACGGCTGGTACGTCAACTCGGCCGCCCGTTCCTGGTTCGAAGCCAGCGGCAAGCAGAGGGTGAACCTGGCCTCCATCAGCATCTCCAAGGCCAAGATGCTTCCAGTGCCCGTCCCGCCTGCAGACCCGGACGACCAGGAAGCTTTCGTCACCCTCGGACATCGTGTGTTGACGCGTTTCGCCAGCCTCGCCACTGCCTGCGAGCGTGACCTTGACATCGGCCCGATCGAGGCCGACGACAAGGACACGCTGGAAGCCAGGCCCCTGTCGGAGCTGATGCTCGCACTCTCGGCCGACTTTGGCGGAGCCCTGACCGAACTCGAACACCTGGCAGTGGACGTGGAGCTACCGCCCTTGCTCCGGGGCGAGGCGTAGAAAGATGCGGACCCGACCGGATGTGAATTCGGTCGGTTCCGCATCATTTTCACAGGGAAGCGTCAATCACGCCGCCACGTCCCCCTACTTTCTCGGGCCGTAGACAGCGAGGTCTGCAAGTCGGCCCCAGGGCCCCGCCCAAGTGAGCGTCGATACTGGTTCAGACCGTGCATAGGGCACTGGAGTCCACCTGCCCTGCCGCTCACGGTTGGGGGAGCCAGTGGCACAGTGAGCGCATGCAGCCGCCTGCCTGGGCGGGGAACGTGGATACTCCGCTGTCCGCGCCCGACGCCTTCGACGTCCCCGTGTTCCTCCGCCGTAGCTCCCCGCTGGCCCCCGCGCCGCGGCCCACTCCTGTGCAGGTGGGCTTGGCCCACCAACCCTGGCCCCAGGGCACCGGCATCCCTGCGGACGGCGCGTATCTCGTCGGCACCACGTGGCGTGCACTCCTGGATGCCACGATCGCGGTGGGGCGGGACATCGGCTCCTGGATCACCGCTACGCCCCGTCTCGCACGCCACGAGATCAGGGCACGCCGATACCCCCTCTCCGCTTATCTCGTGCGGGCCGGGCGCGAGATCGTGCCCAGCGTCGTCTACACCCATGGAACCGAGAGCTCGACTCGTACCGCATTCGGCTACCACGTCGGCATGACGATGGCCCAGTGGGCCTGCCAGACGATGGGGCTCGGCTCCACCACACACGCCGAGAGCGCGATCCCACCAGGCGCAGCGCCCGGCTGGGACATAGCGCCTAGTCTGCCGGACCTGTTCGGCACGCACCCGGCCACAACAGAACTCTGGCTAGTCGAGGCGAAGGGGAGCCGCCGGCTCGGCCTGGGGCCCAGGATCAAGGGAGCGCAGCAGCTGGACGTCGGCGCCCTCGTCCCTGTCACGCACCAGAAGGTGCTGTGCGGGACCAGTTTGGAGCGGCGCCTGTTCATGATGATCGACGTGGAGGGCGCCCCGCCGCCCGGGGACCCCGACAACATCTCCGACGAGGAAACGCTGCAGGACGACGAGGCTCTCCTGGAGCTCGCTCGGTCGCGCATGCTGACGTATCTTGCGCTGTCGTCGTTGCCCCGTGACGGATTGCGCGTCACGGCAGTCGGCAGGCACGAGGAGGGGGCAGCAACAACGCGAAGGGATCCGATCCGGCTATTGGAGAGCGACCGGCCCACGGCCGAACTACGCCGCCGCGTAGCCGCGGATTCCGAGGACGCGGATATCAGGGAGCAGAACGGCCTGGACATGCTGACGGGACGGGTTCCGGGCACGGATCTCATGCTCGGGATGTCCAGGCGTCTGTTCGGCGCGTGCCGCGAGCTGGCCTACGCGGAGCGTCGCGTCATCGCACGGGTCCGAGAAGAACGGCCCGTGTACATGATGGAGCTGCCCCGTGAGGTTCAGCGTCCGGAAGACACAATGGCGCGGCGGCGCGAACGAGAGATGAGCGATCGAGCGCGCGAGGAAAGGGCCGCTGCGGCGCAGGATTACGTGCGTAGGGTTCGAGCGGAACAGCGGGACGATCAGCTGCGCTCTGTTCGCGCTGGTTTCACGAGCGGGGACAGCGGCTCCTGGATGCACCTCGTCGATCTGACTCCGCGTCTCGCGCTCCCCAGCGAGGAGGGTTTTCTGGAGGCAGCGACGTCAGACACCTACCTCGCGGTCGAGGAGGAGACGCTCGACCTGGATATCGAGGTCGAATAGCAATGGCCGGCCAGGTCTGGTGGGCCGACCACCAGCAGCGGTCCGGGCGGATGCACAAGCCACTCGAACGACCACCTCAGCATGGAGATTGATGCGCCCAGATCAGGCGCGTTCATCTGGTTGCATTCACCGGCCTACACCCTCGTTCAGAGCCCCTGCCCGAACCCACCGAGCCGCTGGTCAGGACGCTACCGTACGCCTCGGAACCCCCGGACGAACCGTTGGAAAGCGTGTTGGGGGCAACCCCTCACGAGTTCGAATCTAGTATCCTCCGCACTGGCCCAGCAGGGCAACCGAAGGGCCCCACCGTTCGCGGTGGGGCCCTTCGGCGTACCAGGGGTGGGGCCGGGCTCAGGCCAGGGTGAACTTCTGGGCGGCCGAGCCGTTGCAGTCGTAGATCTGGAGGCGGGTGCCGTTGGCGGTGGCGCCGGACGGGGAGTCGATGCAGCGGCCTGTGGTCGGGTTGGAGATCGAACCGTCGGCGTTGGCGGTCCAGTTCTGGTAGCCGGCGCCGTTGCAGGTGGCCAGTTGGAGCTTGGTGCCGTTGGCGTTGACGCCGCCTGCGATGTCCAGGCACTTGCCGAGAGTCTGCAGCGTCTGGCCGCTCCAGGTCCACTTCTGGTCGAGCGAGGTCGCCTGCTGGCAGTCCCAGAGCTGGACCGCGGTGCCGTCGCCGCCGGTGTCGTCGCCCGCCACGTCCACGCACTTGCCGCCGGGACCGTAGACCGGGGTGCCGATGGCGAACTTCTGGGCGGCAGCGCCGTTGCAGTCCCAGATCTGGAGGCGGGTGCCGTTGGCCGTGGCGCCGGACGGGGAGTCGATGCAGCGGCCGCTGGCCGGGTTCTTCAGGGAGCCGTCGCTCTGGCGCACCCAGTTCTGGTAGCCGCCGCTGTTGCAGGTGGCCAGTTGGAGCTTGGTGCCGCCGGCGCTGTTGCCGCCGGCGATGTCCAGGCACTTGCCGAGGGTCTGCAGCGTCTGGCCGCTCCAGGTCCAGTGCTGGTCCTTCGCCGCCGCCTGGCAGTCCCAGAGCTGGACCGCGGTGCCGTCACCGCCGGTGTCGTCACCCGCCACGTCCACGCACTTGCCGCCAGGGCCGGTGATCGTCCGGCCGGTCACCGAACCGTCACCGCCCCCGGGCGCCTTGTTGTAGACCGCCACCGAGTCGATCACCAGCTTGCCGCCGGAGACCGTGGCGGCGTTCGGGCCGCCGCCGAACGCGGCCGGGAAGCCACCGCCGATCGCCAGGTCGTAGATGATGAAGAAGGGGTGATCGATCGCGTCGGCCCAGGTGGTCGCATCGACCTGGTTCGCCTTGACGGTGAAGAAGTTGGCCCCGTCGAGATAGAACCTGACCTGCTCCGGCGAGACCGAGCGGTCGATCTCCACCGCGTAGTCGTGGAAGCCGGTCTGGCAGCCCGCACAGGCGCGCTCGCCGGAGCCGATGCCCGTCGACTCGTTGCACGGGCCGCCCGGGTTCACGCCACAGTGGATGGTGCTGAAATCGGAGCTGCGGCCGTTGATGTCCTCCATGATGTCGACCTCACCGGACTTCGGCCAGGTCACGCCGGAGCGCAGCGTCGAGCCGAGCATCCAGAACGCCGGCCAGTAGCCCGCGCCGTTGGCGGTGGTGACGTTGGGCTGCTGGAGGACCGACTCCATGCGTACGACGCCGCCGGCCGGGGCGCCGAACGTCGCCGACTGGGTCTCCACGCGTCCGGACGTCCAGCCGCTCGCGGGGTCGGAACCGGCGTGCTGGGCCTGGAGCACCAGATGGCTCTGGCCGTCGTGGTAGACGTTGGACGTACTGCTGGTCATGGTCTCGATCTCACCGGTGCCGAAGGTGCTGCCCGGACCGGTGTCGTACTTCCACTGGCTCTGGTCGATGCCGGTGCCCGATGCACCGTTGAAGTCATCGCTCCAGGTGAGGGTGAATCCCGGCGGCGCCGGTGGCACCGCCGCCGCTGCATGCGGCGAACCGACGAGGGTGGCCGCCACCGTGACGGCGACCACCGGGAACAACTGGAGCGTTCTCTTCCAGCCGCCGCGCCACCGTCTTGCCCGACTCAAGCGCATTCGTCCGACCTCCAGGGGAGAGGGGAGGCGGTGGGCGCGCTTTCGCCCGCTTCGACACCGCCTCTGACGGGCATCACCGGGGCGCGGCGCCGGCGTGTACCGGCCCGCCCTGGCAGGGGCAGGCGTGACAGGGGCGGGCGCCCAGGGATGTCATGCCCACAGCGTGTCGAGGGGGCAGGTGTTCGGCAAGACGGCCGACGTCCATCTTTCGGTACGGCCGTGGGGGGCGCAGGGCGGTCCCTGCGGAGGGGGCGGCCGTCGCGGTACGAGGCTGGGGCGACGTCGTTACGGGGGTGGTGGCCTTCGGGCCGCTTGCCATGATCCGGCACCACCTATCCTCGCCGGGTGAGAACCACCAGTCGCAGCCGCACTCGTCAGCCCGGGAACCGGCTCGGGAACACGCTGCGCAGCTGGGCTCTGCTGCCCTCCGGCGACGGAGGTGCGGCGCAGGGCCTCGCGGCGCGGCCCGTACCGCGCTCGCCCCGTCTGTCCGCGCGCGCCATGGATCTGGTGCTGACGGCGGTCGCGCTGCTGTTCGCGGTGTGGATCAGCGCCCAGAACCCCTCCATGGGACCGGCCGCTCCCTGGGTGAATCTGCTGCTCGCCGCGGTGAGCGCGCTGCCGCTGCTCGTACGGCGCCGGGCGCCCGAACTGGTCGTCGCCGTCGGGCTGATCGCCAAGGTCCTCCAGGTCTCGGCCTTCACGACGCCGTTCGCCTACTACGCGGAGGGCGCCTGTCGCGGCCCGCACAGCCGCCGGGTCGTCTGGGCGTCGGCCGGTGTCGGGCTGGTGGCCCTCGCGCCCTGGCACGCGGCAGCGTGGTCCAGTGTCCAGACTCTGGTGACCTGGTTCGCGGTGAACTTCGTCTTCTCCTGCCTGGTGCCGCTGCTGCTGGGGCTCTACGTGGGGCAGAGGCGTGCCGTGGTCGCCGGTCTCGTCGAACGGGCGGAGCGCGCCGAGCGGGAACAGCGGCTCGTCGCCGAGGCCGCGCGGGAACAGGAGCGCCGGCGCATCGCCGGGGAGATGCACGACGTGGTCTCCCACCAGGTGAGCCTGATCGTCGTACACGCCAACGCGCTCAGCGCTGTCGCCCACGACCCGGAGGTGACGGGCGAGACCGCGCAGATCATCCAGACGGCCGGGCGGCGCGCGCTCACCGAACTCCGCGAAATGCTGGGGCTGCTCAGAAGCGGTACGGCCGACTCCCCGGCCACCGGAACCGGGGAGCCGCCCGGATCCGCGGGAAGCGAAGCCGCGGAGGGTGAACCGAGGCCCGCGGCACACGACTTCGCCGCGTCGGCGGAGCGGCGGCCCGCCCCCGGCGCGGCCGTCGACAGGATCGCCGAGCTGGCCGAGGGCTCCCGGAGCGCCGGGCTGCCCGTCACCGTGCTCGTCGAGGGTGCGCCGCAGCCGCTGGCGGAGCCGGTCGAGCGTGCCGCGCACCGGGTCGTACAGGAGGCGCTGACCAATGTGCACAAGCACGCCCCGGGCGCCACGACGCGGATTCACCTGGCCTTCGACCCGCGGACCGTACGGGTACGGATCGTCAACGGCCCGCCCGAAAGGCACGCCGAGCCGGCTGCCGACGGTGAGCCACTGCTGCCCAGCGGGGGACACGGGCTGATCGGCCTGATGGAGCGGGTCCGGCTGGCCGGAGGCACCATGGGGTCCGGGCCCACCGGCGACGGCGGCTTCCGGCTCGACGCCGCGCTGCCCACCTCGGTGCCCGGAGCGTCCACAACCGGAGCATCCGCGGCCGGAACTTCCGCAACTGGAGCGTCCGCGGCGGGAGCTTCCGAAACTGGAGCGTCCGCGGCCGGAGCCTGACTCTGCTGGAAACCCGCTCCCCCGGAACTCCGCTCTGCCGGAATCCCGCTCCGCCGGAAACCCGGTCTCCTGAAACCCCGCTCTGCCGGGGCCTGATGCTGCCGCGGAGTCAGGCGTTCAGATCAGTCCGGCGTCGTGGGTGATGAGCGCCACCTGGGTGCGGTTGGCCGCGTCGAGCTTGGTCATGATCCGGCTGAGATGGACCTTGACCGTGGACTGGCTCACGGACAGGTCGGCGGCGATACGGGAGTTGCTGTGGCCCTGAGCGACGGCCACGGCGACCTCGTGCTCGCGGGGGGTCAGCTCCGCCATCCGCGATCGCGCTTGCGAGGCGCCCGCACCCGTGGCGAAGACAGCCAGCAGCCTGGTGGTGATGCGCGGTGAGAGCATCGCGTCGCCGCGTGCGAGGACCCGTACGGCGTCGGCCAGTTCGCGCGGCGAGATGTCCTTGAGCAGGAACCCCGCCGCGCCGTGCCGGAGTGCGGCGTAGACGTATTCGTCGACGTCGAAGGTGGTGAGCACCGCGACCGCCGGTGGACCGGGCAGTGCGTTGAGCTGCCGGGCGACCTCCAGGCCGCCGACACGGGGCATCTGGATGTCGGTGAGCACCACGTCCGGGCGGTGCGTGGTCACCAGGTCCACTGCCACCGAGCCGTCATCGCCCTCGGCGACCACCTCGATGTCCGGCTCGGCGTGGAGGATCATCCGGATGCCCTTGCGCACCAACTTCTCGTCGTCGAGGAGGACTACCTTGACGGTCACTCACGCCACCACCTCGTCCGCGTACGGTCAACATCGCCTGCCCGCCTGCCCGCCTGCACACGGTATCCGCCGTCGCCGGTACTCCCCGTACGCAGTGGTCTGGCTGCCTCCCCCACGGATCACGCGTACCCGTGTCCCCCGTCGGGCCGTTGCCGCCCCGCGGTCGTCCCGCAGCACGCCCCGGCGGGCGTGCCGTACGACTTTCGGGCAAGTCCACCCGGGCGGAGAGGGGGACGCGCCGAAGGCGCCGGCCGGGACAGGCTGGACGGAGTCGGTCCGGCCGGGTCCGACGCGGAGGTTCGGACCCTGAAGCCGGGCGGACCCCGAGAAGCACCCAAGAGGGCTTCCAAGAGGGCTTCAACGCGACGCAGGAGGACAGATGACCAAGCGCGGCAGGGCGGCACTGTGTGCGGTGGCGGGGGCGATCGCGCTCACCATGGCAGCGGCACCGTCGGCTTCAGCGATCATCGGGGGACACGATGCCACCTCGCCGTACCCGTTCATGGTGAGCATCCAGAAGGACGGCCATCACTACTGCGGAGCCTCCCTGATCAAACGGGACTGGATCGTAACCGCCGGGCACTGCACGGTGAACGTCAAGCCCCAGCAGCTCACCGTACGGGTCGGCGACCACGACCGGAGGAAGGGTGCCACGGCGAAGGTCGTCAAGGTCATCGCGCACCCGGAGTTCTCCTACGAGCCGTTCCGCAACGACGTGGCCGTCATGAAGCTGGACCACCCGGTGGACGCGAAGCCCATCAAGCTGGCCGCGAAGTCCGGTCCGGCGGGCACCAGGACCCGGATCCTCGGCTGGGGGATGACCTGCGAGGACGGCAGCGAGTGCCCGAACCCCCCGATCACGCTGCAGGAACTGGACACCGAGATCGTCCCCGGTGACCGGTGCAGCGAGAACTACAACACGGCCAACGAGCTGTGCACCGACAGCCCCACCAAGAACGCGCAGGCGTGCATCCTCGACTCCGGCGGGCCGCAGATCAAGGGCCGTCCCGGGCGGTGGGAACTGATCGGGGCGACCAGCCGCGACGGTGACGCCGATCCGGAGTGCGCCACCGGCCCCGGCATCTACACCGACCTGACGGCCCACCGCGCCTGGATCGAGCGGGCCACCGCGAAGTGACCGGCGGCAACCCGGTACGCGTGGAGGCTGGTTGCGTCGGCACCCGTCCCGCACCGTCCGCACCGCCCGCCGCACAGCCCGAGAGCGATTCCGCAGGCTGACGGCCCCGACCGGGGCGGTACGCAGAAGCCCCCCGCTCGACCCTGAGTTCCCGTGGGTTCTGACGGTCGTGGCGGGGGCCTTCTCCTGTGTGCGGGCGGTAGATGCTCAGCCGGTCCTGCCTGGTTCCGACTGCCCGTCAGTGCGCGGGGACGGGGGCCGCCCGTCAGTGCGCGGGGGCGAGGGCCGCCCGTCAGTGCGTGGGGACGGGGGCAGCCCGTCAGTGCGCGGGGGCGAGGGCCGGTGCGGGCCAGGCGTCGACCACGATCCGGTGCTGCTTCGGGCTCGCCGCGGCCGCGCTGCCCGCGTAGTTCCGGTCGACCTGTGCCGCCTCCGCCGCGTTCGGCTTGGCATTGGTGCACGACGTACCGGGGCCGTGGCCGGACATCAGCTCCGAGCACGGCCCGCTGTAGTCGTCCGGCAGCCCCAGGATGTGCCCGGTCTCGTGCGCCGCGATGCGGGTCATGTCGTACCCCTCGTCCACGGCTTCCTGGCCCAGTTGCACCTGGCCCTTCCTGCCGCCCGGGACGATCGGCCCGAGCGTCGTCTGGGGCCAGCCGCTGGTCGCCACGTAGACGAAGTTGGCCGAACCGGGCGAGGCCGCCGGCTGAAGGCGTACATGGTGTTCAGCCGCGTTCCAGTTCTGCGCGCCTTGCTTGATCGCGCCCGCCCACTGTCCCGCTCCACTGGCGTCGTAGGTGAGAGTGACCACCGCAGCGGTCGCCTTCGGCGCCGGGTGCGCCGAAGCGGCACCGGTTGTCACGCCCAGCATGGCCGGGATCAGTGCCGCCACGGCGGCCATTCGCTTGATCACGAGACTCGTTCCCCTCGCCGGCGTCTGTTGTCTGTGAGCCACCAGGGCACCACGTCATGGCTGAGTGCCACAAGTACGCGATTTATGAGGGGAGTTGGATGGGGAGATTTGCGCGGATCGGTTCAGCTCCCGGTCAGCTCCCGGACGCGGTGAACGGCAGGGACGCGTACCGCCGGACGTAGTTGCCGTCCGCGAAGGTGCCCGCTGCCGCGTCGGCCTCGAAGTCCGGGAAGCGGGCGAGGAGTTCCTCCAGTGCCGTACGCGAGACCAGACGGGCAGCAGAGGCCCCCAGGCAGTGGTGCGGGCCGTGGGTGAAGGCGAGGTGCTGGGGGCCTTCGCGGGTGAGGTCCGGGTGGGGAGCGGTGGGCCCGAAGGCGCGCGGGTCGCGGTTGGCTGCGGCGTAGAGGAGGAGGACCTTGCGGCCGGCGGGGACGGTGCGGCCGTGGAGGGTGGTGTCCTCGGTGACGGTGCGGGCGAGGCACTGGACCGGGGAGGTCAGCCGGAGGAACTCCTCGACGGCGGAGGGCAGCAGGGCCGGGGTGTCCAGGAGGGCGCGGCGCAGGCCCGGCTGGGCGGTGAGGAGTTCGGCGGCGCCGCCGAGCAGGCCGGTGGTGGTGTCGTTGCCGCCGGCGACCATGGTGAAGGCGAAGCCGAGGATACGTAACAGGGTGCTGTCGTCGTCGGAAGGCAGCAGGCCGACCAGGTCCGAGACGGTGTCGTCGGCGGGTTCGGTGCGGCGGCGTTCGATCAGCTCGGTGAAGTAGCCGAAGAGGCTGGTGACGGCTTCGGCGGCGGCGAGCGGGTCGCCCAGCGCGTTGGCCTCGACGATGGCGTGGGTCCAGCCGTCGAAGTGGGCGCGGTCGGCTTCGGGGACGCCGAGGTAGCGGCCGACGACGTAGCTGGGCAGCGGTTTGAAGAGTTCGGCGACGATGTCGCAGTTGCCGCCGAGATCGGCGATGCGGTCCAGTCGCGCCCGGACGAAGGCCCGGACGTGCGGTTCGATGGCGGCGACCCGGCGCGGGGTGTATCCGCGGGTGATCAGCCGGCGGAACGCGGTGTGCTCGGGCGGGTCCAGCATCACCATCGGGGCGGCGTCGGTGATGCCGAGGCGTTCGCGCTCGCCGTAGGTGAGGGTCAGGCCGTCGGCGGAGGAGTAGCGGTCGGTGTCGCGGGCGGCGGCGAGCACGTCCGCGTAGCGGGAGAGCACCCAGTAGTCCCCGTCGGCGACGTGGTGGAGGGGGTGCGCGTCGCGCAGCGCCGCGTACATCTCCCATGGGGCGCGCCAGCTCTCGCCCGTGCAGGGGGTGAACGGGGCGGACGGAGCGGACCGGGCGGACGGAGCGGACGAAGGCTGAGGGGATGCGGTCATGCCCGGGAGGGTGGGGGCGGGGCCCGCAGGAGTCAATGGAGCTTGCGGGGATGTGACTTGGGCGGCATGCCAGACCGGCGGCACGCCCGCCCCGGCCGTGCCGGACCCAGGCAGGCCAGGCCAGGTCCGGCAAAGCCCGGCCAGACCCAGACCCGGGCCCAGACCCGCCCAGGCCCGGCCAGGCCCGGCCAGGCCCGGACTGGCTTCGCCAGATCAGAACGTGGGGCGGACCGCCCCGACCGGCTCGCCGTGGCCGAGTACCGGCGCGGTGGCGAGTGACCGAAGCGTCTCGTCGGCGTCGACGTCCACGCCGAGGCGGCGCAGCGCGGCGACCATCACCACAGGCCGGGAGCGCTGGGAACCGTCGGCGATCTTGAGTGACACGGCGGACCCGTCGGGCAGGCCGAGCGCGTACACGCCCTCAGCGCCGTCCTTGACGACGGAGCCCGGCAGGGCGCCCATGAGCCGTGTCACGTCGCGTCCGGTGCCGCCGACATAGCGCGGGTGGGTGTTCATCGCACGGGCCACCCGGTGTTCAGGACTGCCCTCCGGCGCCGAGGCCAGGCGGCCGAACGCCCGCGCGAGACCCCGCAGGCTGATGGCGAAGAGCGGCGCGCCGCAGCCGTCGATCCCGGTGGCGGCGACCCGTTCGCCCGCCAGTTCCTCCAGCGTCTCGCGCAGCACCACCTGGAGGGGGTGCTGCGGGTCGAGGTACGAGGCGGTGTCCCAGCCGTTCACCACGCAGGTCGCCAGCATCGCGGCGTGCTTGCCCGAGCAGTTCATCGTCAGCGGCGAGGGCTGCCCGCCGCCCGCCAGGTACGCGCGCAGCGCGCCCTCGCCGATGGGCAGGGCGGCCGTGCAGCGCAGCGCGTCCGTACCGAGCCCGGCCGAAGCGAGTATCGCCCGCACGCCCTCCAGGTGTATGTGCTCGCCGGAGTGGCTGGCGCAGCCGAGGGCCAGGAGTTCGCCGTCGAGGCCGAGCCCGGCGCGGAGCATGCCGAGCGCCTGGAGGGGTTTGTTGGAAGAGCGCGGAAACATCGGGGCATCGACGTCCCCGATCCGCAGGACCTCCGAACCGTCAGGGCCGGTCACGAGGACCGTCCCATGGTGCACGGACTCCAGGAAATCCCCACGCCAGACCTCGGCCACCACGGTGTGCATCAGCTACGTCCGCCTCTCCGGTTCGAGTCAACAGTTCGAGTCAACTGTCGACAGTTATCACTTGGCGGCCAACCTGTCGAACCCTTCGAGCGGAGAAAAGGATTTCGCCGAGGACCCTTGACACCTGCGGAAATGTGGCTGTCAACTGGCAACTGTCAACACCTTGGCGGTCCAGAGGAGGCGTTCCCGTGGGTGAGACTCTGCAACGCGGCCTCGCCGTCCAGATCGCCGAGGTGCTGCGCGAACGGCTGCTCACCGGTCATCTGCGGCCCGGGACCCGGATCAACGAGGTGGTCCTCGCACGGGAGCTCGGCACCAGCCGGGGTCCCTTGCGCGAGGCGGTGCGGCAACTCGTGAGCGAGGGGCTGCTCGTACACAACCCCAACCGCGGGGCCACGGTGTTCACGGCCGGACCCGACGACGTACGGGCCCTGTTCGAACTCCGTACGGCGCTGGAGACGGCTTCCGCACGGCTCGCCGCGGAACGCCGCGACGAGAAGGACGTCGCGGCGCTGCGCTCGGCCTGCGCACGGGCACGGAAGACCATCCAGGGCGGCCGGCGCTTCGTGCACCGGCTGGACCTGGAGTTCCACCGGACACTGACGGACACCGCACGAAGTCCCCGCATCGCCGAGCAGTTGTGGCGGGTGCAGCAGCAGATCATCCTGCTGCGCAGTCCGCTGGACGTCCCGGCGGCCCACACGGCCGACTCCCTGGACGCCCATGAGGAGATCACCGCCGCCGTGGCGGACGGTGACGGTGAGCGCGCCGCGGCGCTCATGGATCTCCATATCGGCCGGGTGCGGTCCCACATGGCAAGCGCCCCGGCCGTCGACTGACCCCTGACGGGACAAGTCCCGTCGCGGTGCGGTGCGGTGCGACGCAGTGCCGTGCGTCGCAGTGCGTGCGTCGCAGTGCGTGCGTCGCAGTGCCGTGCGTCGCAGTGCTGTGCGGTCCATCGCCGCGCGGTCCATCGCCGCGCGGTCCGTCGCCGCGCGGTCCGCGCTCCGCGGTACGTCACCGTGCCGTGGGTCCGTGCCCTGGCTCGCCCCACCACGCCCCCGACGCCCTCGACGCCCCCGACGCCCCCGACGCCCTCAGGCAGCCGACCCCGTACCCCTCCTCCCACACCCATTCCCCCCTCCGAACCATCCGGCCCCGCCGGTCCACTGGAGTACCCGAAATGACCGAACCCTCTGCCGCGGTGGCGCCTCCGCGCGAGCGCCGTACCCCCGGACTGCTCGTCGCCGCACTGCCCGTGGTGCTGATGCTGGCCCTCATGATCGGTGGCACTCTCTGGCTGGACCTCGACCCCGTGGTCCTTCTCGTCGCTTCCTGCGCCGTCACCGGCGTCATCGCCCGGTGGCTCGGTGTCACCTGGGACGAGATGCTCACCGGCATACGGTCGAAGATCGACGCAGCGATGCCGGCGCTGCTGATCCTGATCTCCATCGGCATGCTCATCGGCACCTGGACCCTGAGCGGGACCATCCCCATGATCGTCGACTGGGGCCTGAAGGCCATCCAGCCGTCCTGGATCGTGGTGCTGGCGTTCCTGATCACGATGGTCGTCTCGACCGTGACCGGCACCTCCTGGGGCTCCGTCGGCACGGTCGGCGTCGCCCTGATCGGAGTGGCCGGCGGGCTCGGCGTGTCCCTGCCCATGACGGCGGGCGCCATCATCTCGGGCGCCTATTTCGGCGACAAGATGTCCCCGATGTCGGACACCACCAACCTGGCTCCCGCCGTGGCCGGTTCGACCCTCTTCGAGCACATCCGGCACCTCCTCTGGACGACCGGCCCGGCCGCGGTGCTCTCCTGCCTCCTGTACCTCGTCCTCGGCCGCACCCAGCACGCCGACGGCCATGCCGCCCAGCGCACCGAGGCCCTGCAGACCGTGCTGGAGCACGGGTTCCACTTCAACCTGCTGCTCCTGCTCCCGGCCGCGGTGATCCTGGTGGGCGCCATCATGAAGAAGCCGCCGCTGCCGACGATCATCATCTCCTCGGTCGTCGCGTGCGTCCTGGGCGCCGTCTTCCAGGGCTTCTCCGTCCAGCAGATCGGCTCCTCCGCCTCGACCGGCTTCACGGTGTCGATGCTGAGCGGCCACGGCGGCATCGACCCGCAGCACCTGTCAGCGGCGGCGGGCACCCTCCTCAACCGCGGCGGCATGTCGTCGATGGCGTCGACCATGCTCATCGGGCTCGCCGGGTTCGCCTTCGCGGGCATCCTGACGGAGACCGGCTGCCTGGACGTCCTGATGCACCGGCTGCTCGCCAAGGTGCGCAGGACGGGCGGGATCATCCTCGCCACCTCGCTGTCCTCGGTGGGCGCCGCGCTCGCGATGGGGGTCTCGTACCTGACCATCATCGTGCCGGGGCAGGCGTTCCGCGCCGTCTACCCCGAGCGCGGGCTCGCCCCCAAGAACCTGTCGCGCACCCTGGAGGACTCCGGCACGGTCCTCGTGCCGCTGGTGCCGTGGACCGAGGCCGCCACCTATATGTCCACGACCCTGGGCGTCGCGACCATGGCATACGCGCCCTATGCGTTCCTCAACTACTTCGGCGTGGTCATCGCCGTGATCTGCGGATACACCGGCATCGGCATCGCCCGCCAGGAACCGGTGCCCAGGGCGGCCGGGGAACCGGTGCCGGCCACCGTATGAGGGGGTGGCCGGTCCGGCGCCGGGGCAACGGTCCTGCTGTGGACCGCCGCTCCGGCGCCGGGTCGGTCCGGCTTCGCGTCGTCGGTCCGGCTTCGGGGCATCGGTCCGGCTTCGCGTCGGTCCGGCTTCGGGGCATCGCTGCGCAGGGCCCGTTACGGTGCGGCTGTGACCGGTTCTCCGCTGCGGCCCCTCCTCTTCCTGGACGTCGACGGACCACTCATCCCCTTCGGGGCGACGCGGGACGAGTACCCCGACGGCTACCCGACGTATCTGCGGCCCGACGCCGGCGCCAACCCGCTGCTGGCCAGGGTCGATCCCGCGCTCGGGGAGCGGCTGACGGCGCTGCCGTGCGAGCTGGTGTGGGCCACCACCTGGGAGAACGCGGCCAACGAATATCTCGCTCCACTCCTCGGTCTGCCACCACTCCCCGTGGTCTCCTGGCCGGAACCGGCCGCCGATGACTGGCGCCGCGGCCTCCACTGGAAGACCCGTGCCCTGGTCGACTGGTCCGGCGGCCGGCCCTTCGCCTGGCTCGACGACGAGATCACCGAGAACGACCGGGCCTGGGTGGAGGCACACCACCCGGCACGGACTCTCCTCCGCCACATCGACCCTCGCCACGGCCTCACGGACGCGGACTTCACCGCTCTCGACGCGTGGCTGCGGGCGGACGGGGCGGGCTAGGCCGTTTCGTTTGGATCACTGGTCGGCTCATGGCTGGGGAGACTTGACACGGGCTGGGAGCCGTGTACACCGTTCCCCGGCTCACCCGAACCCGCCAGGGCTAGGGGACCCAGCACCCGTTTTGACGTGAGGATATACATGAGTCATCTCGCCGATCGTGCCGCCATCCACGATCTCAACACTCGTTACGCGGTTGCTTTCGACGGCTTCCGGCTGGATGAGTCCTCCAACTGCTGGGCCGAGGATGGCGTCCTCGACGAACGTGAGACCGGCTTCGGCCGGTTCCAAGGGCGCGACGCGGTACGCGATTTCTTCCGCGATTCACTCTTCGCCCATGCCCGCCACGTCATCCACGTCATGTTCAACCACCTGGTGACGGACATCGAGGGAGACCGCGCGGCGGGGAGCGTCTCCTGTCTCGTGGAAGTGGTGAAGAACGACGGCGGCTATGTTCGCTCCCACGTCAGGTACGAGGACGAATACGTTCGCGTGGACGGGCAGTGGAAGTTTGGCAGCCGCGTCATCAAACCGTCCTTCCCGGGCGCCCCGTCATGAGCCCTACGCAGTTTCATCCGGATCACCTTGCGGACCAGAGGAAGATGCCTGCGACGTAGAGTCCGGCCAGATAGACGGCCGTGCCATCAGCGCGGTGAACACCCGCTCCCAGGTGCCATCGGCGGTCCACATCCGCAGTCGGTTGTAGACGCCTCGCCGGTTGCCGTACTTCTCCGGCAGATGCACCCACTGCGCGCCGGTCTGGAACTTCCAGGCGATCGCGTCAATCATCTGCCGGTGATCCCGCCACTGGCCGCCCCGCTTCGCCGTGCGGTCCGGCAACAGCGGCTCAATCCGGGCCCACTGGGCGTCAGTCAACGGCACAACCAGACCAACGGTCCGATGATCTAAACGAAACGGCCTAGTTCTCGTTGCCCGCTTCCGTACGCCTTGGAGCATGGGCCCGCGGGGCGTGGCCCCGTACACCGCGAGCCGTGGCCCGTACGCCGTGAGCCGTACCCCGTACGCTGATCCACCAGGGATTACGGGACAGCCCTTAGCATCGCCCGGCATGGACTGGCTTGAGCGCACCGCGAAGTTGAGGCTGTGGACCAGGAGCGGTGCCCGCGCTCCGCACAAGCCGCTGCTCTTCCTCTACGCGCTCGGCCATTTCCAGCAGGACGCCGAGGGCGAGCTGCGCTACAGCGCGGTCGAGGACGATCTCAAGGGGCTGCTGACCGAGTACGGGCCGCCCACCAGGACGTCTCCCGCCTATCCCTTCCACCACCTCGTGAGCGACGGGGTGTGGGAGGTACGGTCCGATCGCGGGTCGGGCAGTCCCGGCACCGGGGTGCGGGAGTTGCGGGCGGCGGGGGCCGCGGGGCGACTGGCACCGGAGCTGCGGGCCGCTCTGCGACGGGATCCGTCGCTGCTCGGACGCATGGCGCGGGTGCTGCTCGACCTCAACTTCCCGCCCTCGCTCCACACCGAACTCTGTGAAGCGGTCGGCCTGGAGCTGGAACCGGCGGAGATCGGGCAGCTCACCCCTGAACAACCCGCCACCACAGGGCTTTTGCCCGAAGACCTGCCGGCCGAAGACCTGCCGGCCGGACAGCCTCCGGCCGGACAGCTTCCGGCCGGGCCGCGACAGCGGGACCGACGCATGCGGGAGCTGGTACTCACGGCGTACGAGTACCAGTGCGCCTTCTGCGGTTACGACGGCAGGATCGGCACCGTGCCGGTAGGGCTTGAGGCCGCGCATGTGCGCTGGTGGGCGTTTGACGGCCCCGACGACGTCGACAACGGGCTGTGTCTCTGCTCGCTGCACCACAAGCTCTTCGACAAGGGCGTCCTCGGCATCGGCGACGACCACCGCATCCTGGTCTCACAGCGCTTCGTCGGCCGCAGCGAGACCGCTCGCCACCACGTCATCGCCCTCGCGGGCCGCCCGCTCACCGGACCGCAACCGGGCGCCCGGCCGGTGGCGGCGGCCCATCGCTCCTGGCACACCGCCCAGGTCTTCCACGGCAGTCCACGCCCGGCCGCCGCCGGTTGAAAGCCGGGCCGGATGACGGTGCCGGGCGCGGGGGACCGGACCCCCACCCCTCACGCCCCAGCACTCCCCGTATCCGTATCCACCGCGAACTCCTCCGGATCCACCGCGAACTCCTCCGGCCTGCCCTTCTTCGGCAGCAGCAACGTGATCGCCAGAAACGCCACCAGCAGGCACCCCTGGACCAGGAGGGCGTGGTGGAAACCGGTCGTGAAGTCGCCCGACGTGACCCGGGCGAAGAAGACCGAGCCGAACACGGCCACCCCGATCGAGCCCCCGATCGACTGCACCGCCGACAGCACACCGGACGCCGAACCGATCTCGTCGTCGTCGACCGCGGCGAGGATGAAGCTGAACAGCGCGGCGATGACCAGACCGGCGCCGATGCCGCAGACGACCACGCCTGGCGCGATGTCCCAGAGGGAGAACGTGCCGCCGATGCCGTCGAGTTCGTACCAGAGCAGCGCCGCGCCGCCCAGCTGTACGAGCGGGCCGATCTGCAGGACCGCACGGCCGATCCGGTCGGCGAGTACGGCTCCGCTGACCGCGCCGCCGATCGCCGTACCCAGCGCCAGCGGCAGGTTGCCGAGACCGGCCTCCCCGGCAGTGAAGCGCTGGCCGATCTGGAGGAAGAGGGTCAGCACCAGCTGCACCCCGATCAGTCCCCCGAAGAACAGCGCGATCCCGGCGAGGCCGACCGTGTAGGCGGGCTTGCGCAGCAGGGCCGGGGCGATGAGCGGCTCGCGTCCCTGCGCCGCCGTATGCCGCTGCTGTACGGCGAAGAGCGCGAAGCCGGCCACCGAAGCGGCCATGCACAGCCAGGTCCACAGGGGCCAGCCCGCGTCCTGGCCCTGGTTCAGGGGCAGGACGAGCAGAGCGCAGGAGAGGGCGACCAGAGCCGCGCCCGTACGGTCGACGAGCACGGCGGGGTCGCCCGGTTTCCTGGGGACGAACCTGGCGGCGACGGCCAGGGCGGCGAGGCCGATCGGCACGTTCACCAGGAACACCAGCCGCCAGCCGAGGCCGAAGAAGTCACCCTGGATGAGGCCACCGCCGAGCACCGGGCCGACGATGCCGCCGAGTCCGAGCACAGGGCCGAAGACGCCGAAGACCTTGGTGAGTTCGGACCCGGTGAAGTTCTCGCGCAGCAGGCCGAGCCCCTGGGGGAGCAGCATCGCCCCGGCCGCCCCCTGGATCAGCCGGAAGGTGATCAGGGTGCCGATGCCCGGCGCGGTCGCGCAGAGCAGTGAGGCGGCGGTGAACGAGCCCAGGCCGATCAGGAACATCCGGCGCCGCCCGTACCGGTCGCCGAGCCGGCCCCCGAGCACCAGCCCCGCCCCCAGCGTGAGCGCGTAGCCGCCGATCACCCACTGGAGGCCCACGGACGTGGCCCCGAGCGATCTCTCCAGGGCGGGTCCGGCCACGTTGACGATCGACGCGTCCAGCAGATCCATGATCTCCGCGATGAGCATCACCACCAGGATCAGCCACCGCCACCGGTAGGGAACCGGCGGCGGCCCGGGTGGTTGCGTCCCCACCGAAGCCGCCGGCGGGGACGACCGGGGCTTCAGGGACTGCTGGGACGACCGGGACTGCGGGTGCGATGGGGGCGACGATCGGTCCGCCGGACTGGCGCTCATTTTTACCTCATACTCTTGGTTACCAATTTTATTAGCAATATCAAGAGTATCCTGATCCCCATGGACGTCACATCGCCCGCCCCCACCGCCCCAGAAGCCGGGCAGCCCACCACCGGCTCAGCAGCCGGGGCCGGGGCCGGATCCGGGGGTGCCATCCGTGAACAGCTGCGGCTCCTGACGCTGAACCAGCAGCGCTTCGAGCGGCATCTGAGCCGACGGCTCCAGGTGGATCCGGCCGGACTCGCGGTGATGGACCACCTCGTCCACACCGGTCCGACCACCCCCACCGACCTCGCCCGTCGCCTGGAGGCGTCGACAGCCGCGACGACCCTCGTGATCGACCGACTCGCGGCCGGGGGGCATGTCACCCGGCAGCCCCACCCCACCGACCGCCGCAAGGTGATCATCACGCCCGCCGAACACTGGGAGGCGACGGCCTACGAGCACGTCGCCCCGCTCGTCCACGGCGTCACCGCCGCAGCCGAAGCGCTGGCCCCCGAGGAACAGGCCGTCGTGGCGGCCTTCCTGAGGCGGATCGTCGGTGTCTACGACGAGGCCATCACACCCTGATCGCCCCCTGGCCCACCGCACCCCGTACCCCACCGCGCTCGCACCCGCGCCCTCGTCCTCGCCCGGCGGAAGGAAGCGTCCGATGACCCCCTTCGAAGACTTTCGCGGCCTGCACCTCCCCAGCGCCGCAGGCCCACTTGTCCTGCCCAACGCCTGGGACCACGCTTCGGCGGCCGCCCTCGCGGAGGCCGGATTCCGTGCCATCGGTACGACGAGCCTCGGGGTCGCGGCAGCGGCGGGAAAGCCGGACGCGACCGGCGGCACACGCGCGGAGACCGTACAGCTCGCGCGCGGGCTCGTCCGGATGGATGCCCTGATCAGCGTGGACATCGAAGGCGGGTTCAGCAGCGATCCGGGCGAAGTGGCCCGGCTTGCGGCCGAGTTGGCGGACGCGGGCGTGGTGGGCGTCAACATCGAGGACGGGCGGAGCGACGGCAGCCTCGCCGATCTGGACCGACAGTGCGAGGTGATCCGTGCGGTGAAGGACGCCGTACCCGACCTCTTCCTGAACGCCCGCACCGACACCCACTGGCTCCCGGGGCACACGGAGCAGACCGCACGCCGGGCGGACGCCTACCAGCACGCGGGCGCCGACGGGCTGTTCGTCCCCGGGCTCCAGGACGGACCCGAGATCACCGCCCTGATCCGGGATCTCGCCGTCCCGCTCAACATCCTGGTGTCGCCGGCCGGGCCGTCCGTCGGGGAGCTCGCCGCGCTGGGAGTGCGCCGGATCAGCTGCGGCTCCCTGCTGTTCCGCGCCGCCCTGCACGCGGCGGTCAGCACAGCCAGAGCGGTGGCGGAAAGCTCGGCGCTCCCCGCGGGGGACTCCGGCATCCCCTCGTACGCGCAGGCGCAGTCGCTCTCCGACCGGTTCGGCACCACCGGCAGCTGAACCGCGACGCCTACGGCCCCACCCCGACGCGACACCTGCGGCCCCACCCCAACCGGCCCCACCGCAAGGGCAACCGACACCCGCTCCCGGCCGCCTCCTCCCCTCCCTCCCTTCAAAAGGGGGTGCTGGCACCACCCTCAGGAGGCCAGGCCACACCATGTCGCCGGGGACGCGGATCCGGAATCGTCAGGGTCATCAGGACGGCACGTCCTCACCGCGATGATCCGAGGCCCACGATGAGCAGCAGCACTCTCCCGCACCCGTCCCCGACCGTGACCCCGACCCCGACCCCGGCCATGTCCACGCCCCCGGCCCCGCCCGGCACCGGATTCTGGCGGGCGCCCTTCGCCGCCAGGACGTTCCGGGAGATCGGATACGTCTTCAGCTCGCTGCCGGTCGCCGTCGCCGGGTTCGTTTTCGTCGTCACGATGTTCTCGCTGAGCGCGGGCCTGGCAGTGACAGTCGTCGGACTTCCAGCGGCGGCGGCCCTGCTGGCCGGGGCACGTGCGCTCGGAACCGCCGAACGCGGGCGGGCACGGCGGCTGCTCGGTCTGGATGTCCCCGCGCCCGCACCCGTACCCGCGGCACGGAACTCCGGCCGGTGGCCCGCCCTGCTGGCCCGGCTGACCGATGCCGCCGGGTGGCGGGCGATGCTGTTCCAGCTGCTGATGTTCCCCTGGCGGGTGGCGAGTTTCGTACTCTCGCTGACCTTCCTGGTCACCGGCTGGGCCGTCGCGCTCTACCCGGCTTACCACTGGGTCTTCCCGCGCTACGTGGGCTGGCCCGGCTATCAGGTGTACGACTACACGTCGCACGGCGCTCACCATCAGTACTACCTCACATCGCCGCTCCAGATAGGCGCGTTCTCACTGCTCGGCCTGGTGATCGTCTTCCTCACCCCGAAGCTCGTGCACGCCCTGACGAACGTCGACCGCGGAGCGGTCCGCACCCTGCTCGGCTCATGACGGCCCCCGCCGGACGCACCACCCGGCCGCACACCGGGCGGGCCGCTGTCCGGTCAGGCATCCCCCGGGTACCAGCGCAGTTCCACCGTGTTCCCATCCGGATCGCGCACGTACACCGACTGGGCGCTTCCCCGCGCCCCGAAACGCTCACCGGGGCCGTCCACCACGGTGAATCCGTCCAACTCGCCCGAATCAATGGACTGTTGCCAGTCGAGTGGTTCGACGACCAGGCAGATGTGATCGACATTGGCACGGCCGGCCGTTCCCGCAGCGCTCTCCGGTGTACGGACGATATCGATGATCGTCCCAGCACTGACCCGTACCGAAGGAAATGGCGCATCGCCCGCCCGCCACTCCTCCACCCGGACCGGTTCGAGGCCGAGTGAACCGCAGTAGAAGCCCAACGAGCGCTCGATGTCGGCGACGTTGAGGACAAGGTGGTCAAAGCCGATCACTCGCACGGGAACTCCCTCTCGCGACATCTCATCGGATCTCATCGAATCTCACGGATCCTCAAGGAACCCCAGAGAATCCAACGGGATCTCACACACTCCAACTCACCCGGCACGCACCCCATTCCACGCAATATTCCACTCAATATAATGCGCACCAGCGCACCAGCCAGGTGGGCCGTCGATCGCGCCCACATGCGCCACCCACCCGCACGCCGCCCAGGAGGCCCTCAGTCCAGGCCCTGTTGAGCGGACACCCCCGCCCCCCACCCACCCCACCGCACGGTCCACCGCACGATGACTGGATATACTCCGCCCGGCACATATATGCAGGCAAGGTACGCGGTTCGGCCTCCATTCCCCCGAGCCCCCGAATCCCTGGCGTGCGGCGAGAAATCCGTAAATCCCAGGACACACGCACAGGAAGCCCCAACCGGCCATTCCGGATACGCCGGCCAGTCGGAATTACCTGCACCGACGTGATGGCAGCGGACACGACCGAATTAAAAGACCGCTGTTTCGATATCGAGAGAAGGCGGGCTCTTTCCCGCTCTCGTATGCTGACCGAGTCATGTCATCAGAGAGTTTTCTCCGGGCGCGCAGACCGGAGCAGAAGCAACAGCGGCGCGAGACCATTCTCGCGGCCGCTCGTCGTCTTGCACTGGAACACGGGGTACGGCGGGTAACGCTGGGCAGCGTCGCCGAGGCCGTGGGGCTCGCCAAATCCAATGTCATCCGGTACTTCGGCACCCGCGAAGAGATCTTCCTGGTGCTCGCGGCCGAGGACTGGCAGGAGTGGCGCGGCGAGGTCGCCGCACGGCTGGAAGCCGGCGAGGAGGCCATCGGCGCGCTCGCCGAGAGCCTCGCCGAACGGCCGCTCTTCTGCGATCTGCTCAGCCAGACCGCGACGATCCTGGAGCACAACATCTCGCTCGAAGCGGCCCGCGCCTACAAGCACACCGTGCTCGCCGCCGTCTCCTCGCTCAGCGCCCTGGTCGCGCGGGCCCGCCCCGGGCTGACCGAGCGCGAGTGCACCGACCTGGTCTCGACCGCCGGGGTGCTCGCCGGCACGCTCTACCCGATGGCCACCCCGCCGCCCGTACTGGCCGAGCTGTACGCCATGGAGCCCCAGCTCGCAGCCGTCCGGCCCACACTGCTCCCGACACTGCGGCGCACCCTGTCCGCCCTGGCCGCCGGCCTGCCCGCAGTGCGCTGAGGCCATCGACCGGTCCGCCCTCGGCGCGCCGGGAGGGTGGCATCCGCCGGTCCGCCCGCTGCACCCGAACGCCACACGGGTGTTCGCCGGGCGCGGTCGCGCGGGAAGGATCCCGGGTGACCACGACAGACGACAGCACCGGACCCCGGAGCACTGGCACCAGGGCGGCCAGAGCCCTGACGACATCGACGGCGGCGGCCGTACTCGCCGCCACTCTGGGCCTCGCCTCCACGGCGGCGCCCGCCTCGGCGGCCCCGCAGTCGATGCGCCCGGATCCGGTGGGCCCGAATCCGGTGCGCCCGCAAGCAGCGCACCCACACCTGATGCGCCCGCAGGCAGTGCGCCCGGATCCGGCCCAGCAGGCCGAACAGCTCTCCCGGGAGCTCGTACGGGCGTCGACCGCGCGGGGCGCCTACCGCCAGCTGCGGAAGTTCCAGGCGATCGCCGACGCACACCACTCCACCCGGGCCGCCGGAACGCCCGGCCACGAGGCATCGGCCCGCTACGTCCACGACACCCTGGAGCGAGCCGGCTACCGGGTCTCGTACGAGCCCTTCCCCATCACCTACATCGAGACCCGGGCCGAGCGGCTGGCCGTCGTCACACCCACCCCGCGCGATCTGGCGGTCTCGGCGCTCTCGTACACCAAGTCCACGCCGGTGGGCGGAATCACGGCCGAACTCGCCGTCGTACCGGTGGACGCCACCACGGGGTGCGAGCCTGCCGACTACGCGGCGGGAGCCTTCACCGGGAAGATTGCCCTGATCCGCCGCGGCGGCTGCACATTCGCCCAGAAACAGCGCACGGCGGCCGGGGCGGGCGCGGTGGCCGCGCTCATCTCCAACAACACCGGGGGCGCTCTGGCAGGCACCCTGGATTCCCCCGCGGGCGTGAAGATCCCCACCGGCGGGATCTCGCAGGCGGACGGCACGGCGCTGGCCGCGGAAACGGCCCGAGCCGGCGCCAAGGCCCCCGCCACCAGCCCCGTCGCCGCCCCCAGCCCCAAAGGCATGACCGTCTCGCTGGAGATCCGGCAGCTACAGGAGCGGCGCACCACCCGTAACGTCATCGCCGAGACCAGGGGCGGCGACCCGGCGCACACCGTCATGCTCGGCGCCCACCTGGACTCCGTAGCGGCGGGACCGGGCATCAACGACGACGGTTCGGGCTCGGCCGGCCTCATCGAGGTCGCCCAGCGACTCGCCCGGCTCCCCCAACAGCCCGCGAACAGAGTCCGGTTCGCCTGGTGGTCGGCGGAGGAGCTGGGGCTGCGCGGCTCCGATGCGTACGTCAAGCACCTCACCGCCCCACAGCGGAAGCAGCTGGCCCTCTATCTGAACTTCGACATGATCGCCTCACCCAACTACGCCGAGCTGGTCTACGACGGCGACAATTCCGACACCAAGTCAGAGACCGAGCCAGAGACCGAGCCAGACCCCGAAGGCACCGCCCCCGGCGTCGCACCCGGACCCGGCCCCGGCCCCGGTCCCGCAGGTTCCACCCCGACGGGCTCCGCCGCGGCAGGCTCCGCCCGGCTGGAGAAGGGAATCACCGACTTCCTGGACCGCCGCCATGTGCCGCACGAGGGGACGGTCTTCGACGGCCGCTCCGACTACGGCCCGTTCATCGCCGCGGGCATCCCGTCGGGCGGCACCTTCACCGGAGCGGAGGAGATCAAGACCGCCGCGCAGGCGAAGAAGTTCGGCGGGAGGGCGGGGGTCGCGCTCGACGCCTGCTATCACCTGGCGTGCGACACCCTGAAGAACATCGACATGAAGGCGTTCAGCGTCAACATCGCGGTCATGGCCGACGCCGTCGGGCGATACGCCTCCGACGTACGCCCTCTCAAAGCGGGCACCGGCAGCCAAGCCCCCTGAAGGGATGCCGGATCGGCGCCCCTGTCCGAATTTCTGGCCACAGGGTCACCGGAGGGAGTGGTTCCGATTCTGGTTCACTCCCGGTTCACTGCCGATTTGTCAGGGCATAGGCCCTTTGATGCACTCCGTATCCGCCGTTCCGTGGCTGCGCCCAGTGGCGCATCCCCGGTAGGCTTTCCGTGTGATCTTCAAGCGCATCGGAAGCGGACGCCCGTACCCCGACCACGGCAGGGAATCCACCCGCCAGTGGGCGGATGTAGCGCCGCGCCCGGTCCGGCTGGACCAGCTCGTGACCACCAAGGGCCAGCTGGACCTCGAAACGCTGCTCGCGGAGGACTCCACGTTCTACGGGGACCTCTTCGCCCACGTCGTGAAGTGGCAGGGCGACCTTTATCTGGAGGACGGACTGCACCGGGCCGTGCGTGCCGCGCTCCAGCAGCGGCAGGTCCTGCACGCCCGCGTCCTCGACATGGGCTGACAGCTCACCCTCATCGGCCGACAGCTCACCGCCCCGGCCCGACCCGGGGTGACCTTGATCCGGCACAGCCGTGATCCGGGACGGTTGATCCGAGACGGGGCTTGGTCCGGCACGGCCTTGATCCGGCACGGGCTTGTCCGGAACCACCGGTATCCACCCTGGCCAAAGCCGCTCGCTGGTCCTTTCGGGGCCATTTTGCCTCATCCGGCGGTCATCAGATGATCGTTAAGTTCGCATAGCTGCCAGGCCGCACTACGCTGCGTTCATGAGCATGCTCACACCCCCCGGCATGGGCGGAAAGTACCGCATCACGGGCGACAAGTACCCCCGGATGCACCGCCCCCGGCGCCGTGGCCGACTCGTCCTGGGGATCGTCGCCGCTGTCGTCGCCCTCGGCTTGGTCGGCTGGGGATCGCTGCAGCTCATTCATCTCTTCACGGGCGATTCCCAGAAGTCGTCGGCCGCCGGGCAGCAGCACGACTGCAAAGCCAGGGCCGCGGCCTCGCCCGCCTCGTCCCGGCAGGCGAAGGCGCTGCCGGAGCCCGCGAAGATCAAGGTCAACGTCTACAACGCGACCCCGCGCAGCGGACTCGCCAAGTCCACCGCCGACGAGCTGAAGAAGCGCGGCTTCACCATCGGCAAGGTGGGCAACGCCCCCGCGGCCTTCGACAAGAAGGTCCCGGGCACCGCACTTCTGCTGGGCTCGGCCAGGACCCCGGTCGCCTCGTTCTCCGTACTCGGTACGCAGGTCAAGGGCGCCACCCAGAAGACGGACACCCGGAAGACCGGCGACGTCGACCTGATCATCGGCTCCGGCTTCAAGGCCCTGGACACGAAACAGGACGCCGCCAAGGCGCTGGCCACCCTGGCCCACCCCAAGGCGACGCCCGGCGGAAAGTGCTGACGCCCCGGAACAGAGTGCCGACTTTCCGGGAGACAGACGACTGACGCCCCGGAACGACCTCCCCGAACAGGTCGGGGCCAGTCAGGGCGGGGCCAGTCAGGGCGGGGCTACTCCGCCGATCCGTACATCCGGTCGCCCGCGTCGCCGAGCCCCGGCACGATGTAGCCCTGCTCGTTGAGCCGGTCGTCGACCGCCGCCGTGACCACCGTGACCGGCGTGCCCGCCAGCTCACGCTCCATGACCTCGACACCCTCGGGCGCGGCGAGCAGCACCACGGCCGTGACATCGTCGGCGCCGCGCTCGATCAGCTCGCGGATCGCGGCGACCAGCGTGCCGCCGGTGGCCAGCATGGGGTCCAGGACGTACACCTGACGCCCCGAGAGGTCGTCCGGCATCCGCGAGGCGTAGGTGGACGCCTTCAGCGTCTCCTCGTTGCGGACCATGCCCAGGAAGCCCACTTCGGCGGACGGCAGCAGCCGCACCATCCCTTCGAGCATGCCGAGCCCCGCGCGCCGGATCGGCACGACCAGGGGGCGCGGATACGACAGCTTCACGCCGGTGGTCGCCGTCACCGGGGTGTCGATGTCGACCTGCTCGGTGCGCACGTCGCGCGTGGCCTCGTACGCGAGCAGGGTGACGAGCTCGTCGGCGAGGCGCCGGAAGGTGGCGGAGTCGGTGCGCTTGTCGCGCAACGTGGTGAGTTTGTGCGCCACCAGCGGGTGGTCGACGACATGGATACGCATACGACAACCGTAACCGGGCCCCCGGGCCTGCCCGCGCTGGCATCAACCCGCCGGTCGGCGGGAAGGCGGACGGGTACGGAGGTGGTGCGGTCCATGCCCGAGTCCGAGCCAGCGAACCCGGCCCGCGACAAGGCCGGCGAGAACGAACGGCAGAACGCGCGGGAGAACGAGCGACAGAGCGCGCAGGGGACGGCGCACGCGCCCGCGTACAAGCCCCCGTACGAGCCGGGAGACGGAAGCGGGCCCGGCGGAGCGGGTGCGGCCGACGCACCGGAGAGCGCCGCCGACCGCCGGCGGCGCCGGGCGCAGTTTCTCCGTGAGCTGAACGAGGCGAAGGAGCTGCGCGACCGTGTGCAGCCCAGGCGCGCCAAGGTCGCCAGGCTCCGACAGGCCATGCGTATGCGTACGTTCCGCTGGTAGCGGCGTACCAAGGTTTTACCGGCCGCCGGAAGCAACACGCAGACCTGAGCCCGAAGACCTCTCGCGAACGCCATGTTTCTGCCACGATTCCCACTGGGCGGCGGACAGCCCGCCTTTTCGACAGACACCCCTAAGACCAGTGGGAGAGTCACGGTGTACTTCGCCGCACTGCTCGCGCGCACCGAAGACGGGTGGGAAGCGAGCGACACGGAGCTGGACGATGTGGAAACCCTCAGCGATCTGACCGATCTCGCCCGGGATGCCTCCGGGGACGAGGACACCGTCCTCGTCTTCATCGAACAGGAGGGCGCCTGGTTCGGCGTCGTCCGGGTCGACGGCGAGGACGATCCACGGATCTACGTCTCCGACGCCGCAGCCGCAAGCCGTTCCTCGTACGGGGAGATCCTCCTCACCGACGAGCTGATGGGCCGGGACCCGCAGGACCCGGACGCCCTGGAAGAACTTGTCGACCTCGACGGTACGGAGGACGGTGAGCTGGAGGAGGACGGGGACGACCCGGACGACGAGAGCGAAGCCGTACCGCCGGGACCGCTCGGGGACATCTTGATCCTCGCCGACCTCGGCATGACGGAGAAGGAGCTCCTGACACTCGGCACCGACGCACTGGCCGACATCGCCGACGCACTGGGCGCCGCCGAAGTCCTGGAAACCGTCCGCTGACCCACCCCTACCTCGCCGGCCCACCCTCGCTTACCTACCGCAGGTGCCCGACGGCCGGACAGACGGCTGAGCAGCCGGCCGGACACAGGACAGGACAGCCGGCCGGACAGACCACGGCCGTCACACCGTCATCGGGCACACCATCGAACAGACGAGCAGATGACCGATCCCCTCCGCGATCCCTGGGCCGCGCCGATGCGGCAGGCCCTGGCCGAGGCCGCACAGGCGGCGAAGGCCGGCGATGTGCCGGTCGGCGCCGTCGTGCTGGCCCCGGACGGCACACCACTCGCAGCGGGCCACAACGAACGCGAGGCCGGCGGCGACCCGACGGCACACGCCGAGATCCTGGCGGTCCGCCGGGCCGCGGCGTCGCTCGGCACCTGGCGCCTGACCGGCTGCACGCTGGTCGTCACGCTGGAGCCATGCACGATGTGCGCGGGCGCGATCGTCCAGTCGCGGGTGGACCGGGTCGTCTTCGGCGCACTCGACGAGAAGGCGGGAGCGGCGGGCTCGCTGTGGGACGTCGTACGCGACCGCCGCCTCAACCACCGCCCCGAAGTGCTGATCGGGGTGCTCGCGGACGAGTGCGCGGACCAGCTGACGTCCTTCTTCCGGGACCGCTGACGGCCCCTCGGGCCCTCTTCCCGAAGGCCGATTTCTGACCACGGCCGACCTTGGGCTAAGCTCTCTCTCGGTAGCGTGTCCGAGCGGCCGAAGGAGCTCGCCTCGAAAGCGAGTGTGGGGAAACTCACCGTGGGTTCAAATCCCACCGCTACCGCCACAGGAACCGCCCTTGCTCTGCAGAAGCAGACCAAGGGCGGTTTTTTTGGCCTCCCTTGGCGGCGGGTGAGGGGTGCGAGGACATGGATGTGTACGAGGCGGTGGACAGCCGCCGGGCTGTGCGGGCGTTCAGCGACGAGCCGGTCTCCCGGGAACTGCTCGAACGGGTCCTGGCCGCGGCGGCCCGTGCTCCGTCGAGCGGGAACCTCCAGCCGTGGCAGCTGTATGTCGTGACGGGCGAGCCCCTGGCCGAGCTCAAGAGGCTGGTGACGGCGCGGGCACGGGCGGGAGATCCGGGTGACGAGCGGGAGTATCCGATGTACCCGGCCAAGCTGGCCCCGCCGTATCTGGACCGTTTCTCCGCCGCGGCCGCCCAGCGGTACGAGGCGTTGGGGATCGAGCGCGACGACCCCGACCGGCCCAGGAAGATCGCTGTCCTGAACTCGGAGGGGTTCGGGGCGCCGGTTGTGCTGTTCTGCTGTCTCGACCGGTCGATGGGGCCCGGACAGTGGGCCGACGCGGGGATGTATCTGCAGACGGTCATGCTGTTGTTGCGGACCGAAGGGGTGCACAGCTGCCCCCAGGTGATGTGGACCATGTACCGCAGGACAGTCGGCCGGGCGATCGGAGCCGACGACCGGCTCGTGCTGCTCTGCGGTGTCTCGGTGGGGTACGAGAAGGAAGGGGTGCCGCCGCTGCGTACGGGGAGGGCGGACCTGACGGAAACGGTGAGCTTCATCGGGGGGTGACCGGAGGAGGGCCGGGCCCTTCCGCCCAACGAGACCCACTCGCACACCATCGCCCAGGGCAGCAGCATCCCGGCCGGTCAGTCGGCGACGGTCGTCTCCGTGGACCCGGTCGGCTCGGGAAAGTAACCCCGGTCGGCCCGGCCCGTCGCCCATGCGCCACCACCCGGCCGAACGGCGCCGACGCAGACCCCCGCCCCCGGCAGCACGCCAGGGCCTGCGGGTGCCCGGTGGCCGCCGCGGTGGCCAACGCCGCTCCGCCTTCCAGCCCTTGATCCCCCGGCGCTCCCTCCGGTTAGACTCTCGCGACTGCTCAGGGACCTCAGGGGAAGCAGGGCCGAACGGTGCCAGTGAAGAAGATCATTCTCTACATAGCAGTCGTCTTTGTGCTGTACACGATCATCACGTCACCGGCCAGATCGGCCGACCTCGTACAGGTAGGGTTCGAAGGAGTCTCCAACGCCGCGAAAAGCGTCGGTCAGTTCATGACCGAACTGGTGAGCTGAGCCCGTACATCCGTTCCGTAGGGAGTGCCCCTTGATCCGCCACCTGGTCCTCTTCAAGCTCAACGAGGGCGTCTCGCGCGACGAGCCCCGGGTCGCGGCCGGCGCGAAGGCGTTCGCGGAGCTCGGCGGGCAGATCCCGGAGACGGAGTTCTGGGAGTGCGCCTGGAACATCAGCGACCGGCCCATCGCCTACGACTTCGCCATCAACTCGGCCGTCCAGGACGCGGACGCGCTGAAGCGGTACATCGAGCACCCGGCCCACCAGGCGGCCGTCGGGCAGTGGAGCGAATTCGCCACCTGGGTGATCGCCGACTACCCCTTCTGAGGCGGCCCCCGGCCCACCCCTGCCGCCTGCCTCGCCCGCGCCCCCCATCCCCATTCCTGCCGGACCCCCGCCCGAGCTCAACGGACGCACAGCCCCCCTCATCGCAGCGGGGGTTTTTTTATGTTTACGGCTGTTTGAAACCACTTTCATAGCCAACACGTCGCTATGGGGTACTTGCACACAGTGCACATGTCTTGTGATGCTATGACCGCTTTTGACTGATGAGTTGACCAAAAAGTCGTCCAAAAAGGGGTGGCGTGACCGTGCCGGCCAGTACTGCGCCTGAAGTACCGCCCCAGACCGCCCTGCCCCAGAACAACCAGACCCCGGCCTCCCGGCAGCCGGG
>NZ_JBHYWP010000065.1:40311-47142 GCF_042751845.1 Streptomyces sp. NPDC059398
GGGGTGCCCGGCGCCCACATATTCGCCCCAACACCCCCCCCCCAACCCCCACCCCCACCACCCCCCCCCCCCCGCGCCCCCCGGCCCGGGGGGCGCCGCCCGCCCGACCAGACCGCCGGCCAGGACGACGCGAACGGTCCGGAGCTGGACACCGCCGGCCGGAGCGGTCCGCCCCCGGTCGAGGAGACCCCGCCGCCCAAGTCCCGGGGCGCGGACACCCGCGCTCTGACCCAGGTGCTGTTCGCGCAGCTCAAAGAGGTCCAGCCGGGCAGCGCCGAGCACACCAGGGTGCGTTCGGCGCTGATCGAGGCCAATCTGCCGCTGGTCAGATACGCCGCTGCCCGCTTCCGCAGCCGCAACGAGCCGATGGAGGACGTGGTCCAGGTCGGCACCATCGGCCTGATCAACGCCATCGACCGGTTCGACCCGGAGCGCGGGGTGCAGTTCCCGACCTTCGCGATGCCGACCGTGGTCGGCGAGATCAAACGTTACTTCCGAGACAACGTACGGACCGTCCACGTCCCCCGGCGGCTCCATGAACTCTGGGTCCAGGTCACCGGGGCCACCGAGGACCTCACGACGATGCACGGCCGGTCCCCCACGACGGCGGAGATCGCCGAGCGGCTGCGCATCAGCGAGGACGACGTCCTGGCCTGCATCGAGGCGGGCCGCTCCTACCACGCGCAGTCGCTGGAGGCCGCCCAGGAGGGCGACGGGCTGCCGGGGCTGCTCGACCGGCTCGGTTACGAGGACCCGGCACTGGCCGGCGTCGAACACCGCGATCTGGTCCGGCATCTGCTCGTCCAGCTGCCCGAGCGGGAGCAGCGGATCCTGATGCTGCGCTACTACAGCAATCTGACGCAGTCGCAGATCAGCCAGGAGCTGGGCGTCTCCCAGATGCATGTCTCACGGCTGCTGGCCAGAAGCTTCGCGCGGCTGCGATCCGCAAACCGGATCGAGGCGTAACCGGTACGGGTGATCCGTATCCGCAGCAGAAATGCCCCACACCCCCTCTTTCCAGCGCACATTTGTCGACTTGGCGCTACAGCGTGTTGCCGACATGTGACATTCTGCTGGAACCGCGTTTGCCGCAGTCCACCCTCCGGTATTCAGGTGGAGGCTGCGTTCCTCCGACGGGAGCGTCCGCCGCGACCGTCCGCGACCTCAAGGGGGTGGCATGTCCGCAGAACAGGGCAGCTCGAAGGTGCTCACGAAAGACGCACCGGAGACACTCAGCAGCTCCGCATTGCCGAGCTCTGGCGCCATCGACACCCGCACTCTGTCCCGCTCCCTCTTCCTGCGGCTCGCCGTGCTGGCCTCCCAGGAACCGGACAGCCCGGAGCGCACCTACGTACGGGACACACTGATCGAGCTCAACCTGCCGCTGGTGCGTTACGCGGCGGCCAGGTTCCGCAGCCGGAACGAGCCGATGGAGGACATCATCCAGGTCGGCACCATCGGCCTGATCAAGGCGATCGACCGGTTCGACTGCGAACGGGGCGTGGAATTCCCGACGTTCGCGATGCCGACCATCGTCGGCGAGATCAAGCGCTTCTTCCGCGACACCTCCTGGTCGGTGCGGGTGCCGCGCCGCCTCCAGGAGCTGAGGCTCGCCCTGACCAAGGCCAGTGACGAGCTGGCCCAGCGGCTCGACCGGTCCCCGACCGTCCCCGAACTCGCCCTGGCACTGGGCGTTTCGGAGGAGGACGTGGTCGACGGACTCGCGGTGGGCAACGCGTACACCGCGTCCTCGCTCGACTCGCCCTCCCCCGAGGACGACGGCGGCGAGGGGTCCCTCGCGGACCGTCTCGGCTACGACGACACGGCGCTCGAAGGCGTCGAGTACCGGGAGTCCCTCAAGCCGCTGCTGGCCAAACTGCCGCCGCGTGAGCGGCAGATCATCATGCTGAGGTTCTTCGCGAACATGACGCAGTCACAGATCGGCGAGGAGGTCGGCATCTCCCAGATGCATGTGTCCCGGCTGCTGACGCGGACGCTGGCCCAGCTGCGGGAGGGGCTGATCGGGGAGTAGCCGGAAGCCGGCGGGAACAGGCAGGACCATGACCGCCCCCGGGCGCCTCCGGTTCTTCCCCGCCCCGCCGGGTTCCTAATTGACGACCCGTCAGACACACTGGCGCGATGCGACGCCAGCACGCGGCCATCGCCGCCACCACAACGGCCCTCTGCCTGGGCGGCCTGGTGGCCGCTTTCGCGGGCGGCACCGCACACCATGGCTACGCCGCGGTCGGCGCCGCGGGCGCCGGGCAGGCGCCCACCACACCCGTACCCCCCTCGGGAAAGGTCACCCTGACGCCCCTGGACGGCTCCGGGGCGACTTCGGGGCATGATGAGGGCGGGTCACCTGACGCCGCGTCCCAGGAGGGCGCACAGAGCCCCTCGGCGCCCGGCGGGGCCAACTCCGTACATCAGTCGCCGCATACGGCCGGTACGGACACCCAGGGCGGCACAGGAGCGTCCGGCGGCAGCGGGCCGTCGGGCGGCGCGCGGACCCCGGGCGGCTCCGCCCCTTCCGGCACCACCGGCGGCAGCACCTCCACCCCGCCCGAGTCCGGCGGCGGCGCTTCGCACACACCCGGCGGAACCGGTGGCGGTGGAAACAGCGGCGGAACCGGCAGCACCTCGCCCGCCCCTCCGGCAGGGCCCGCGGTACTCAAGGTCGGCGCCCCTGACCGGGCCACGACGGACAAGCGCTGGTGCGAGAAAGTGACCGTGCGCTTCAGCAACACCGGTGGCTCACCGGTCGCTTCGGGCACGGTCACTTTCTCGACGCACATCATCGGCGGGCTCGGAGTGGACTGGGCGACCCGGACCTCGGCCCAGCCGCTGCCGGGGCCGATCGCCGCCGGTGCGGCCAGGTCGAAGACGTACACCGTGTGCGTGGACGACTGGCGGGTGCCGCTGGGGATGCACATAGAGACCCGGAAGGTCTCCGTCAGCTGGAAGTGACCGCGGGCGGCACGGAGTCCGTACGCGCCCGGGCCGGCGGAAAACGCGGAAACCGCGCAGAAAGCAGAAAACGCAGAAAAAGGGGAGCGGGACGGCGGGCCGGGACGGTCAGCCCAGCGCGAGGAACGCGACGGCGGCCAGCACCACGATCACGACGATGACCCCGACGATCACGCCGACCCTCGGGCCCGACTGCTGCTGCGGAACGGCCGCGGGGCGGGACGCGCCCTGCGGTGCGCCCTCGTCGACGAAGGCGCGGAACATCTGGGTGCTGCCCGCGGGGTCGTTGGTGCCCTCGGGGCCTTGGGGCGCTTGGGGGTTGTGTGCCATGAGGCAGGACCCTAGCGAACCCTGCGGTCCCGCCCAACCCCCGGGCGGAGGGCGACACCTTTCGAACACCCTTCCGTCACCGCATTGACCTTACACATGCAAACATTTTGGCTTCCCTTTACCCTTCCTTGCTCCATTTAATTTGCCTGCAGCAACCAACGGCTTTAAAGTTGCCTGAAGCAACAACATAGAGTGCTCACAGACAGCCCACAGGGAGGTGCCCGTGGCAGCGCAGAGTCAGTACGAAGAACTGGCCAGGCAGCTGACCGCCTTCGGCGCCGTCAAACGCGGTCTCTCCCGCATCCTCCCGCCGGAGTGCCCGACCGGATCAGCCGCCGTGCTGTCCCTTCTGGACCGGCACGGCGAGATGCGGATGAGCAGACTCGCCGAACTGCTCGCCGTGGACATGTCGGTCACCAGCCGGCATGTGGCCCACGTCGCGGAGCGTGGCTGGATCGAGCGGTCCCCGGACCCCGCCGACAAGCGCTCCCGCATCCTGCGGCTCACCCCCGCAGGCGACGACATGCTCGGCGTGCTCGCCGAGCGCCACATCGAATCGCTCGCTCGCACGCTCAGCGACTGGTCCGACGACGAAGTCGGACAGCTCAACTCGCTGCTGGAACGGCTGCGTGCCAGCTTCGGCGACTGCCGGGTCTGGACCGGACAGCACTCGGGACACCACTCCGAGCAGCACGCGGAGCAGCTCGCCGGACAGCGGTCCGGGGAGCCCTCCGGGGAGCGCGAGCAGACCCGTACATCCGCATAGACCCGCACCACCGCATCACCGCATCAACCCGCAGAGATCAGCACAGACCGCGTGGATCCGCGCAGACCCGCGTATCGACCGCGTCAGTAGAGACAAGGAATTCCATGGCTACGACCACACCGGCCGGTGTGCGGGGCGGCCACGCCAAGCACGGGGGCCATCCCGCCCCCGACAGCGGCGCCCCGATGACACACCGGCAGATCATGGAGGCCCTCTCGGGCCTGCTGCTCGGTATGTTCGTCGCGATCCTTTCGTCGACGATCGTCACCAACGCGCTGCCGAAGATCGTCTCCGATCTGCACGGCAGCCAGTCCTCGTACACCTGGGTCGTCACCGCGTCCCTGCTGGCCATGACGGCGACCACCCCGCTCTGGGGCAAGCTCTCCGACCTGTTCAGCAAGAAACTGCTCGTCCAGATAGCCCTGGTCATCTACGTCCTGGGCTCGGCCGCCGCCGGTCTCTCGCAGAACTCGTCGACGCTGATCATCTTCCGGGTCGTCCAGGGCATCGGCGTCGGCGGTCTCTCCGCCCTCGCGCAGATCGTGATGGCCGCGATGATCTCCCCGCGCGAGCGGGGCCGGTACAGCGGCTACCTCGGTGCGACCTTCGCAGTCGCGACCGTCGCGGGACCGCTGCTCGGCGGTGTCATCACGGACACCAGCTGGCTCGGCTGGCGCTGGTGCTTCTACGTCGGGGTGCCCTTCGCGATCATCGCGCTGATCGTTCTGCAGAAGACCCTGAAGCTCCCGGTCATCAAGCGCGAGGTCAAGGTCGACTGGAGCGGCGCGTTCTTCATCGCCGCCGCCGTCTCCCTGCTGATGGTCTGGATCACCTTCGCCGGTGACAAGTACGACTGGATGTCCTGGCAGACGGGCGCCATGGTCGGCGGTTCCGTCGTCCTGGGGCTGCTCTTCGTCCTCGTCGAGTCCAAGGCGAGCGAGCCGATCATCCCGCTGCGGCTCTTCCGCAACCCGACGATCACCCTCGCCTCCATCGGCTCGCTGTTCGTCGGTGTCGCGATGTTCTCCGGCACCGTCTTCTTCAGCCAGTACTTCCAGCTGGCGCGCGGCAAGTCGCCGACGATGTCCGGTGTGATGACGATCCCGATGATCGGTGGTCTGTTCATCTCGTCGACCATCTCGGGACAGTTCATCACCCGGACAGGCAAGTGGAAGATCTGGCTGGTCAGCGGTGGTGTGCTGGTGACCGCCGGGCTCGGCCTGCTCTCCACCATCCGGTACGACACGACGTACTGGCACGTGGCGATCTTCATGGCCCTGATGGGTCTCGGCATCGGCATGATGATGCAGAACCTGGTGCTCTGCACCCAGAACCAGGTCTCCCAGAAGGACCTCGGCTCGGCCTCGTCCACCGTCTCGTTCTTCCGCTCCCTCGGTGGTGCGGTCGGCGTCTCGGCGCTGGGCGCGGTGCTCGCCAACCGGGTCACGCACTTCGTCACCGACGGTCTGCACGACCTCGGCCCGAAGGGCGCCGCACTGGCCGGAAAGGGCATGGGCGACGGATCGGTTCCCAACATCAGTGCCCTGCCGCAGCCGCTGCGCTCCATCATGGAGAGCGCGTACGGACACGGCGTCGCGAACGTCTTCCTGTACGCGGCCGCGTGTGCGCTGCTCGCCTTCCTGGTGACGCTCTTCATCAAGGAGGTCCCGCTGCGGACCCGTGCCGTGGGTGCGCCCGAGCAGGAAGCACCCGCCGACGCCGTACCGGCGGCGATGGCGGAGACTGTTGATACCAACGCCGTTCCGGCCGGCCACGTGCCGGACCACGCCACTCCCCCCACGAGTGTCCCGACCACTGAGGAGACGATGCCGATGCAGTCCGTTCCCACCCCAGGTATCACGATCCACGGTGTCGTCAGGGGCGCCGAGGGCGCACCCGTCGGCCAGGCGGCCGTCACGCTGATCTCGCTGGCCGGGCGCCAGCTGGGCCGCGCGGTGGCACAGGGCGACGGCGGTTACGCCGTGGACGCGCCGAGCTCCGGCTCGTACGTCCTGATCGCGTCGGCCGACGGCTTCCAGCCGCAGGCCTCCACCGTGACCGTCGGGGACGAGGCACTGTCGTACGACATCCTCCTCTCCGGTACGAGCGGACTCGTCGGTTCCGTGAAGTCCGCGGACGGCGGCAAGGCCGTCGAGGGCGCGATGGTCGTCGTCACCGATGTGCGCGGCGATGTGCTGGCCACCGGCAAGTCCGGTGCGCAGGGCGACTTCACCTTCGGCGAGATGATCCCCGGCTCGGTGACCGTCGCGGTGAACGCGGCCGGCTTCCGGCCGATGGCCCTGCCGGTGGACGTCGGCGGCCAGGGCGTGACCCGTATCGAGGTCGCGCTGGAGTCCGGTTCGCTGGTCCAGGGTGTCGTACGCGGTGGATCCGACCGGCGCCCGCTGCCCGACGCCCGGGTGACGCTCGTGGACGCCGCGGGCAACGTGGTGGCCACGGCGACCACCGGGACCGACGGCGCCTACGGATTCGCCGACCTCAACTCGGGCGAGTACACGGTCATCGCGACGGGTTACCCGCCGGTCGCGGGCTCGTTGACGGTCGCGGGCAACGGCATCGACGGACACGACATCGAACTGGCCCACCCGGGCGAGTAGTCACCAGGCTGCCCCAGCGGATGCGGGGCGCGTAGGGGGCGGGCCCGGCCGGGCCCCGTCAAGCCCCGGACGCGGTGGTGGGGGGCCGGGGGCGGCCCGCCCCCACCCCCCCGGGCCCCCATTTTTGATGGGGAGAGAAAGGGGTCTGGC
>NZ_JBHYWP010000066.1:0-2656 GCF_042751845.1 Streptomyces sp. NPDC059398
CCTGGGGGCGGTCAGTTCTGCTCGTCACCCTCGGCCTGTGCGCCGACGGCGGGCGGCTCGGGTTCAGCCGGGGCCGTAGTGATCCGCAGGCATCCGTCCGTGCCGAACAGCTCGATCAACTGCGACAGATGGGCGCGCGCCGCGCTGCGGCCGGGTGTCTCTCCCGTGGTCACCCGCGCCCCTCCAGGTCCGCCCACACGATCTTGCCCCAGCGCCGCTCATCCGTGCCCCAGTCGGCGGCCAGCGCCGCCACGAGGCGCAGACCACGCCCGCCTTCTTCACTGTCGTCGGCTTCGCGCTGCACCGGCCGCGCCCGGGAGAGATCCGCGACGCCGACACGTACCCGCGCAGCGCCGGGACGGTCGATGACGACCCGGATGGACTCCCGCCGGGCGTGCTGCACGGCGTTGGCCACCAGCTCCGAGACGATCAGCGCCCCATCCTCGGCCAATGCGTCCAGCCCCCAGACGGCACAGGCGGTACGAAGCAGGCGCCGCGCGGTGGCTGCGCTCTCGGGCTGCCTCGGCAGGGTCTCGCTGTACCCGGGGTGTCCGATCTGACGGGCCCGGGTTGTAGGTTGCGGCATGTCGGTCTGCTTCCTTCAGATCGGCCAGCCCCGGGGCCGTTCGCGCGGTCGCCGGGGCGCTTCGCGTTCAGGTAACCGGGGTGCGTGATCATGCGGAGGAGCCAACCAGGGGGCCAGGGAGGGGCCACACTAGATATGGAAGGGGGCCACCATGAGCGACACCACCGAGCGACGCCGCGAGTTCGGCGCCTACCTCGCCGGTCTACGGCGCCACTCCGGCCGCTCGCAGCGGCAGTTCGCCGCCGTGCTGTGCGCCGTGTCCGGCGCCCAGTCGATCACGCGGAACGAGGTCTCCCGGTGGGAGCGCGGGGAGCGCATCCCGGACGTGTGGCTCCCCACCTTCGCCCAGGTACTCGGTGTGCCGCTGCGCGAGCTGGAGCAGGCCGCCGCGTACGCCCGGGGGGATGCTCAGGCCACCCTTCCCGGGGTCGCGGCCACCCTCGCGGACCTGCTGCCCGACGGGGGCGCTCTGGAGCCCCTGGCGACCCCCCGTGGCCGTCGGATCGGCGCCACCACCGTGGACGGCCTGGCGGCACGCGTCCACGGCCTCCGGCTCGCGGACGATGTGCTGTCCGGCGGTGACCTGATCGCCCCTGCCTTCCGTGAGCTGCGCGCCGCCGTCCGCCTGTACCGCGAGTCCGAGCACTCCGAGGAGACGGGGCGCGGCCTGCTCGTGCAGATTGGGGAGTTGGGCCAGATCGCCGGATGGATCGCCTCCGACGCCGGTCGGGGTGAGGACGCGGAGCACGCCTACCGACTCGGTCTCTCGGCCGCCCGACAGGCCGGGGACGCGCCGCTGGTGGCACAGCTCGCGGGCAGCCTCGCCTACCACCTGACGAACAGCGGCCGGGAACGGGAGGGCCTGGAACTGGCGAAGGCAGCGATCTCCGAGGCCGGGCCGGACGCTCCGGCCACAACCCGCGCCCTGTTCCTGGACCGCGTGGCGTGGGCGCATACGCGTGCCGGACAGGCTCAACCGGCCCTGCGGGCGCTCGGGGAGGCCCACGCCGTCCTGGACGCCACGGGCGGCCCTCCCGCGCCGACGTGGGCCTACTGGGTGAACCGCGAGGAGCTGGAGATCATGGACGCCCGGGTGTTCACCGAGCTGCGTCGCCCACTGCGCGCGGTGCCGCTGCTCCAGGACGTGCTGGGACGCTACGACGCCACCCACGCCCGGGAAGTCGCGCTGTATCGCTCATGGCTGGCCGTGGCGCTGGCCGACGCCAACGAGCCCGAGCAGGCCGCCGAAGAGGCCCGCCGCGTCATCGACACGTCCGGCGATCTCTCCTCGGAGCGCACGGCGGAGCGGGCCCGGACGGTCCTGCACCGGCTGAAGGAGTACGAGGACGTGCCCGAGGCGCGCGAAGTGCTCACCGACTACGGGCATCTGCTGCTCGCCTGATCGCAGCGGTCGCCCTCCTTACCGGTCCGCGTACAGCCCACGGAGATGATGACTCAACCGGTCCTGAAGGGCGTCAAGCGCCGTCCGGGCTGCTTCAGCGTTCTGGTGCGCGCCCAGCCACTCATGCACGCTGGTGGCCAGCTCCCGGTTTTCGAGTCGGGCTATGAGCGCGTGCAGGTGCAGTGCTGATTGCGTGGCTGCTGCTCTGAATTCGGGACTCAGCGTGCGCCCTCGTGCGGGGACGTTGGCCGCCATGACGCCTTCGAGCGCCTGTTGAATCTCCATGATGGTTTCCCGCTGAAGCGTCACCCGCTCCGCCGCCAGCCGCTCCTTCGCCTCTTCCTTGGCCAGCAGCCGGTCACGCCGGAGCGTGCGACCGTCGGAGAGCTTCTGTCCGAGCAGCGTGCCGAGACTTCCCAGAATCACGCCGACCAGGGGCGCGATCGTTTTCCACCATTCCATCGGGGGATCGTAACCAGGGCCCGCAACGTCGGACTCTGGTTCGGTAGTAGCAGGCCGGCTGACCGTTTACACCCTAGGAATCCGGCGCGGCCCCACCACGGGGGGGTGGGGGGGGGCGGGGGCGGGGGGCCGCCGCCCCCCCCCCCCCCCCCCGCCCCGCCCCCCCCCCCCCCCCCCACACTGTGTGACGGGGGGCCGGGGGCGCC
>NZ_JBHYWP010000066.1:2666-31180 GCF_042751845.1 Streptomyces sp. NPDC059398
ACCCGTTATAGTCCCACGACTCGCGCCGCACCTTAACCACCGCACACTCCTCCCAAAACACCCTCCCCCCCGCTTCCTGGCGTTCAGGCGGTGGGCAACTCCGGCCGCCCCTCGGCGGCCATGCCGCGCAGGAGACCGAGCATCACCTTTGGGACGCGGGCGCGCTGCGCGACCGTCAGCTCCAGGGCGTCCAGCGCCCGGTTCATCGCCTCGTACATGATCTTCGTCTGGACCTCGGCCAGCGTCACCAAACGCTCTTCCACGCCCATGCGGGCCGCGAGGTCGCACATCTTCAGCAGCCGGTCCCGTTCCTCTCCGTATAACCGCACCCAGCCGTTCACGGCCGCGCTGTACGTGGTGTCCACGCCGGGGAACTCCCCTCCCTGGCGCTCCACTTCGGAGGTCATGCCCCACACCAGGGCTTCGGCCTCGGTCTCCTGCACCCGCTCCAGCAGCCACGCCACGTGGCCGGACGCCTGCCGGATGAGCCGGGAGACGACGACCGCCGGATCTTCCTGCGAGCCGTCCACGTCCCCGTAGGTGCGCAGGAACTCGGCCGTGGCCTCCCTGCGCTGCGCGGCGGTCCGCACCTGTGGTGCTGCGCCACCGTGCATCGGGCACACGGTCGCCCCGGTGACCGCCATGCCGCGACACCGGCCGCCGGACCGCGTACGCGCCGTGCAGCGGCCGTCCTCGAGGCCGGGAAGCGCACGCTGCCCCTGCCGAAGCCGGTCCTGCGGGCGCTGAAGGCGTTCCGCGCCGCGCAGGCAGCGGAGAAGCTGGCCACCGGGGAGGCGTACGAGGACAGCGGGTACGTCCTCGTGGACGACCTCGGTCGGCCGTGGAAGACGGACAAGCTCCGGCGTGAGGCGCACAAGCTGATGGCCACCACGGGTGTACGGAAGGTGCGGTTGTACGACGCGCGGCACGCCTGCCTGTCGTGGATGGCGAACAACGGGGTGCCGGACACGGTGGTCTCCGCGTGGGCCGGTCACTCGGACCTCGGGGTCACGAAGCGAACCTACGTGCACTCCGACCCGCAGCCGCTCAAGGCGGGTTCGGAGAAGCTGGCCGAACTGCTCGGCTGACCTTGATCAACAGCGTTTGTGAGAAATTGTGAGACGGCGGCCCTGGAAACGATCAAGAGGGGCCCCGAAGGACCCCTCTGACCTTGTACTTCACCGTCGGGACGACAGGATTTGAACCTGCGACCCCTTGACCCCCAGTCAAGTGCGCTACCAAGCTGCGCCACGTCCCGATGCCTGGCTGACCTGGGGTTTCCCCCGGCCTGACCTGCATGAGAACCATACCCCACTCCGGCCACCGGACCGACTCCGCCATGAGGGGCGGCAACAGGGGCACAATCACCGGATGGACGAGAAGAGCGACGGCTCACGCGACACCCCCAGGGATCGCGACGCGGAGGGCCGGGCACGCAATGCCCGGCCCCGGGACGGGCTCGGGCGGCCGCTTCCGTACGGGGCCGAAGGGGTGGAGCGGCAGCCGGAGGGAGTGGCACGCACCCCTGCGGAGACTCTGCGGGAGGCCCAGCGGCTGCTCGACGCCGGGATGCCCTTCCACGCGCACGAGGTGTTCGAGGATGCCTGGAAGGCGGGGCCCGAGTCGGAGCGCGCCCTGTGGCGGGGGCTGGCACAGCTGGCCGTGGGGCTGACGCACGCCGCACGCGGCAACACCACGGGCGGCGCGCGTCTGCTGCTCAGGGGTGCGGGCGGACTCGCCGCGTACCCGGAGCCCAGGCCGTACGGGATCGACACCCGCGGGCTGACGGCCTGGGCCGAGCAACTCGCGGGCGGGCTCGTGGGACCGGTCGACGCGAAAGCCTCGGCCCCGCGCCTGACGACCGCTGCTTGAACAGGTCCGACCTGTGCTTGGACAGGTCTCCGGCCACGCCGGGACGCGGCCATCCGTCTTCCGCCTCCAGGGCCGCATTCGGTCGGCGGCCGACCGTGGCCCGGTGACGGCCCGGCCGCGTGAACCCGGAGCGACCCGGGGCCGGTGGACAACCCGGCGGAGGCCCGGGCCCCGTGGTCATGCGTCAGACTCGGTGGGTGAGAAAGATCTATGTGATCGGCATCGGCGCGGGTGACCCCGACCATCTGACGATTCAAGCGGTGAAGGCCCTCAACAAGACGGATGTCTTCTTCCTTCTCGACAAGGGCGCGGAGAAGTCCGATCTGATCCGGCTGCGCCACACCATCCTGCAGCAGCACATCGAGCCCGGCCGCGGATACCGGCTCGTCGAGGCGCGGGATCCCGACCGGGACCGTACGGCCGGCGGCTCCGGGTACGCGGCGGCCGTCGACGACTGGCGGCGGGCCCGCGCCCGTATCTACGAGCGCATGCTCAGGGAGGACCTGGGCGAGGACGAGTGCGGCGCCTTCCTGGTGTGGGGCGATCCGGCGCTGTACGACTCCACGCTCGCCGTGCTCGAAGAGGTCCTGGAACGCGGGGCCGTGGCCTTCGAGTACGAGGTGACCCCGGGCATCAGCAGCGTGTCGGCGCTGGCTGCCCGGCATCGCACGGGGCTGAACCGGGTCGGGCGTCCGGTGCAGATCACCACCGGACGCCGGCTCGCCGAAGGCTGGCCCCCCGGGGTGGACGACGTCGTCGTCATGCTCGACGCGGAGCAGGCATTCCGTCATTACGTCGCGGAGGATCCGCTGATCCACTGGGGCGCCTATCTGGGCACTGAGGACGAGATCCTGGTCTCCGGTCGGCTGTCGGAGGTCGCCGGGCGGATCGAGGAACTGCGGTCCGATGCGCGGGCCCGGAAGGGCTGGATCATGGACACCTATCTGCTGCGCAGGGACCGTCGACAGGACTGAACGGGCCGGGATACGGAACGACGTACGGCCGGGACGCGGACCTGCGGATGGCCCCGGGGTACGGACCGGACCAGGAGACCGAACGGCCCCCGGACCGGGACGGCGTACAGGCTCACCCGGCCACCGCCACCGGCCCGCCCACCCGGCGCCGAGAGTGACGCAGCCCATTATGCAACTTGTTGCACAAATAAGTGCGGCTGGTCTAGAAAGAGCTGACCACCACTGCGCACCGGAGGCGCCGGATGAGCCCGTACCCCCACCTGCTGAGCCCCCTCGACCTCGGCTTCACGACGCTGCCCAACCGCGTCCTGATGGGATCGATGCACCTCGGGCTGGAAGAGGCGCCCGACGGCTTCGAGCGGCTGGCCGCGTTCTACGCGGCGCGCGCACAAGCCGGGGCCGGGCTCATCGTGACGGGCGGCATCGCCCCCAACGAGCAGGGGCGGACACGGGACGGCTCCGCCAAGCTGACCAATGCGGCGGAGGCCGCACAGCATGCGGTCGTGACCGCCGCCGTCCACCGGGCGGGCGGCCGGATCGCGATGCAGATCCTGCACTCCGGCCGGTACGCCCACCACCCCGGCGGGGTGGCGCCGAGCGCGGTCCAGGCACCGATCAGCCCCTTCACACCGCACGCCCTCACGGACGACGAGGTCGAGCGGACTGTCGAGGACTTCGTACGGGCGGCCGGACTTGCTCGTGACGCGGGGTACGACGGTGTCGAGATCATGGGCTCCGAGGGCTATCTGATCAACGAGTTCATCACGGCGCGCACCAACCACCGCGAGGACCGCTGGGGCGGATCGTACGAGAACCGTGTCCGCTTCCCCCTGGAGATCGTGCGCCGGGTGCGCGAACGGGTCGGGCCCGACTTCATCCTGATCTACCGGCTCTCCATGCTCGACCTGGTCCCCGGCGGCTCCTCGCAGGAGGAAGTGGTCGCGCTCGCCCGGCAGATCGAGGCGGCCGGCGCGACCCTCATCAACACCGGTATCGGCTGGCACGAGGCCCGGATCCCGACCATCGTGACCTCGGTGCCGCGCGGTGCGTACACCTGGGTGACGAAGAAGGTCATGGACGCGGTCACGATTCCCGTGATCACCAGCAACCGGATCAACACCCCTGAGCTGGCGGAGGAGTTGCTGGCCGGCGGCGGTGCGGACATGGTGTCGCTCGCCCGTCCCTTCCTGGCCGATCCGGAGTTCGTCGCGAAGGCCGGGCAGGGCCGCTCCGAGACCATCAACACCTGCATCGGCTGCAACCAGGCCTGTCTCGACCACACCTTCAGCGGTCTGGTCACCTCCTGCCTGGTCAATCCCCGGGCCTGCCGGGAGACCGAACTGGTCCTGTCACCGACCCGTCACCGCAAGCGCATCGGTGTGGTCGGCGCGGGCCCCGCCGGCCTCGCCTTCGCCGTGTCGGCCGCCGAGCGCGGCCATACGGTGGTGCTCTTCGACGCCGCGGACGAGATCGGCGGACAGCTGAACGTGGCGCGGCGGGTACCGGGCAAGGAGGAGTTCGACGAGACCCTGCGCTACTTCCGTGTCCAGCTCGGCATGCACGGTGTCGACGTCCGGCTGAAGACCCTGGTCACGGCGGAGATGCTCACGGCGGAGGGTTTCGACGAGATCGTGCTCGCCACCGGAGTCGTCCCGCGCACCCCCGACATCCCCGGCCTCGACCACCCCAGCGTGGTCAGCTATCTGGACGTCCTGCGGGACGGCGCGCAGGTGGGGCAGCGCGTCGCGGTCATCGGAGCCGGCGGCATCGGCTTCGACGTGGCGGAGTTCCTCACCGACAGCGGCGATTCGGCGAGCCAGGATCCGGCGGTCTTCTTCCGGCAGTGGGGCGTCGACACGGAGCACCGCACACCCGGCGGCCTGTGCGCCCCGGTCCGGCCCACCGCACCGCGGACCGTGCATCTGCTCCAGCGCAGGACCGGCAAGGTCGGCGCGGGGCTCGGGAAGACGACGGGGTGGATCCACCGTACGGAGCTCAAGCACCGTGGCGTCACCACGGTCGCGGGCGCGACGTACGAGCGGATCGACGACGAGGGCCTGCACATCACGGTCGACGGAGCCCGTCAGGTGATCCCGGTCGACACCGTCGTCCTGTGCACCGGTCAGGAACCGCGCCGGGAGCTGTACGAGGCGCTGCGCGCCGCCGGGCACCCGGTGCGGGTGATCGGAGGCGCCGACGTGGCAGCCGAGCTGGACGCCAAGCGGGCCGTGCGGCAGGGGACCGAGCTCGCCGCGCGGGTCTGAGCCACCGCATCGCGACACCACCCGGCCGGCCCGCGGCAGCACCCGCCCCGCCGGGACCTCCTTAGGATGCCCGCATGTCCCTCCCGCACGCGATCCTCACCGCCCTGCTCGAAAAGCCGTCGTCGGGTCTTGAACTGACCCGGCGTTTCGACAGGTCGATCGGTTACTTCTGGTCGGCGACGCATCAGCAGATCTACCGCGAGCTGGGCAAGCTGGAGAAGTCCGGTCTGATCCGGCCACTCCCCCAGCAGCCCTCTCGTGGGCGCAAGCGTGAGTACGAGGTGCTGCCCGAGGGGCGTGCGGAGCTGACGGCCTGGGTCGCGGCCCAGGAGGATCCCAGGCCGTCACGCAATCCCCTGCTGCTGCGGCTGCGGGCGGCCGCCGTGGTCGGAACAGCGGGCCTCGGAGCGGAACTGAGCCGTCATCTGCGCCTGCACGAACAGCAGTTGGCGGAATATCTGGCCATCGAGGAGCGTGACTTCGCGCGCCCCGGCCTGTCCGCCGACGACCGCCTCCAGCATCTGGTGCTCCGGGGCGGCATCGATCTGGAGAAGTACTGGATCGCATGGCTCACCGAGGCGCTGGCGGAGATCCCCGGCCGTTGAGATCCGGCCGGCCCGGCATTCCGCGCAGCCCGTGCAGCCCTCGCATGGCACGCATCGGGGCCCCCTGGTCCCGATTCATGTGATTTTCACGGAGCCCGGCTACGGTGGCGGCTGTGACCCAGATGAGCCCGCCCGGCTGGCACCGAGACCCCGGGTATACAGGAATAGGCCCTGTCCAGGAACGCTGGTGGGACGGCGCCCAGTGGACCGACCAGCTGCGTGTGCCGCCTGCCGACACCCGGCGGCGCCGGTTGCGGATCGGCGCCGCGGTCACGGCGGCCGTGGTGGTCCTGGCGGCCGTCGGAGGCGGCATCTATCTGCTGACGAACGGATCGGACTCCGGGCACACACCGGACGCGGCCACCGCACCGTCCGGCGCACCCAGCCGCCCCGGCATGCCGGGCGGCAGCGGCGGAAGCGGCCAGAACGGCGGCGGCAGCGAAGGGAACGGCGGAAACCAGGACGGTGGTGGCCAGGGCGGCGGAGACCAGGACCCCGGGCAGCAGGCACCGCCGACCGAGGACGGTTACGCCACCGACGCGGCCAGCGGGATCAGCATCCCCGTACCCAAGGGCTGGACCGGCCAGTCGGGGACCGTCGGCGCGGGCGTGACCATCGGCAAGTACACCTGCCCGGACGGTAAGGACACGGACGGCAAGCCCGCCCAGTGCGTACGCGGCGGGGTGTTCTCCGAACCCGCGATCGCCCTGAAGATATCGGCGACCGACCCGAAGACCGTGGCGAAGAAGGACATCGCGGGCAACGCCAAGGAGTCGTACGGGGAGACCTCTTCGGGGATCACCTCGCACCAGCTGCTGAAGTCCGAGGCGGTGACCGTGGCCGGGCAGCAGGGCTATCTGGTGCGCTGGAAGGTAGTGACGAAGAAGGGTGACGACGGATATGTCCAGTCGCTCGCCTTCCCGTCCCCGCAGGCCGACGGCGAGCTGATCGTCGTCCGCTCCGGCTTCGACGTCAACGCCAAGGCTCCCGCGCTCTCGGTGATGGACGAGATCACCAAGGGCATCAAGGAAGCGTCCACTTCGGGTTCGGGAACCGGCTCGGGCCAGGGCGCCTGACCCCGGACACGGTGCGGTGCGCCGCCGCGTGCGGGGTACGGGGTCAGGGCGCGCCGCACGCGGCGGGGCGCGGGGTCAGGGCAGTACGAGCCAGTCCGCGGCGACGGCGGCCACCAGACCCACGCACAGCAGCCAGCTGGCAATCCTGGTACGGCCGCTGCGGCTGAGTTCGATGACCACACCGCAGAGGATCAGCGCCATCCCGTAGTCGGCCACCACCAGCAGGGACGACCTGCTGGTGAGCCGCTCCGCGAGCACCAGCGCGACCGCGGCCATCATGACGGACGCCACCGCTATCCGTATCCGCCGGGCTTGACGGGGCGTCATGCCCGGCCTCCCTGGCTCGGTCGGATCCGTGTCCACCGCTTCGCTCTGGTCAGGAGTGCTCATGAGCGGGAATCGTAACGGAGGGCGCGGTCTACGACCCCACCCCGTGCCGGTTCACAGGGCTATCACGATTTTGCCGTGCACGTGCCTCTCGGCCTGCGTCGTCACGGCTTCGCGGATCCGCTCGACCGGGAAGGTCGCCGCGATTGGCACCGTGATCTCGCCGGCATGAATCGCGTCGGCGATCCGCTCCATGGTGCCCGGGCCCGCGTCGAGGGCGCCCGCCGTGCGCACACCGGGCGGCGGGGCGGGGCCATCGGCCACGACGGAGATCCTCTCGGGTGCCACGCCTAGCTTGAGCGCGGTCTCGGCCGCCTCCCTTCCGAACAGGTCGGTCGCGGCGGTGATCCCCTCGGGCGCCAGGGCCCGCACCCGGTCCGCCAGGCCGGGGCCGTACGTCACGGGTTCGGCGCCGAGCCCGCGCAGGAATCCGAAGGTGCGCTCGGAGGCGGTGCCGAGCACCCGGGCACCCGCGAGCTTCGCCAGCTGCACCGCGAAGATGCCCACGCCACCCGCCGCCCCGCCGATCAGGACGGTGTCCCCGGCGCGGAGTCCGATCGCGTCGAGCGCGGCGGAGGCCGTCAGGGCGGACACCGGAAGCGCGCCCGCCACCTCGTCGGCGACGCCCTCCGGGGTGGGCCACAGATCTGCGGCGGGTGTCTTGACCAGCACGAAATCGGCGACGGACCGGCCAATCGCAGCCCCGAACACCCGGTCGCCTGCAGCGAATCCCGTGGCCTCGGCGCCCACCTCGTCCACCACTCCGGCGAAGTCGCTGCCGAACCCGGCCGGCAGGGTGATGCCGAACCGCGCCGCCATGTCGGGCTGTGTGGTGATCTGCCAGTCCATCGGATTCAGCCCGGCGGCGGTGACCCGGACGCGGACCTCGTCCGGTGCGGCGTGCGGCTCGGGTATCTCCTGCAGTTCGAGCACTTCGGGACCGCCAAAACGCCGGTAACGGACAGCTTTACTCATCGGTGACCTCTCCTGGCCAGTGATGGGACTTGGTCTCATCGACCGTACACCAGTGATGGGACCAAGTCCCGTACACTGCTCCCATGGCTCGCTGGCAACCCGACGCACCAGGACGACTCGCCGCCGCCGCTCTCGACCTCTTCGAGGAGCGCGGCTACGAGGACACGACCGTCATCGAGATCGCCGAGCGTGCGGGGCTCACCAAGAGCACGTTCTTCCGGTACTTCCCGGACAAGCGCGAGGTGCTCTTCGGCGGGGGCACGGTGGCCGGTCTGCTCGTCGAAGGGATCGCATCGGCGCCGCCGGCGGCCGGGCCGCTCGACGCGGTGGCGGAGGCACTCGACGCACTCGGCCGGACGTTCTTCACCGCCGACCGCCGCGAGTTCAGCGGCCGGCGCCAGGCCGTGCTGAACGCCCATACGGAGTTGCGCGAACGCGAAGCCCTGAAAAGGATCGACCTCACCGCCTCGATGGTCGAGGCCCTCGACCGCCGCGGAGTCCCGGGCCTGACCGCGCGCGTGACCGCTCAACTGGGCGCGCTCGTCTGGGAGATCGCCTACGACCGGTGGATCGGCACCGACACCGGCGAGGGCTTCGGCGCGCTGGCACGGCAGGCGCTCGCCGCGGTACGCGCCGAAGCCGCGCGCCTGGGTCCTTCCGCACAGAACCCGTAACCGGATCCATACGGGGATCTCCCCGCCTGACCTGCCGGAACTAGCCCGCCAGTTCGTCCTCCAGCCACGTACGCCCCCGGGTGCGGGCGCTCAGCCTGACCTCGCCCAGGGGGACGGCGAGGCGCTCCGCCTCGGCACGCACCACCGCCTCGGCGTCCGAGCCGACGTCCTCCAGGAAACGGCACACGATCTCGCCGCTCCGGTCCTGTGCCCAGCCGCCGACGATACGGCCGTTCCACCACAGCGAGGGCCCGATGTTCCCGGCCCGGTCGAAAAGGCGTGAGCCGTGATCGCCCAGGAACCAGGTGCGTTCATGCCAGCCCATCGGGGTGGAGTCGAGTGCGGGCAGCAGCGCCGCCCACGGTTCGGGCGGCGCGGTCTCCTCCAGGTCATCGGGCAGGAGCAGGCCCGTCGCGCCGCTGCCGAGATCGGCCTCGACGGGATTCAGTTCCCTGAGCACCCGCTTGACCTGGGTCTTCGTCCAACCCGCCCACCACCGCAGGTCGTCCGCCGTGGCCGGACCGAAGGCCCGCAACCAGCGCCGGGCCAGTTCCTCCTCCGCGCGGTGGACATCCCACTCGGCGAGGCCGCCGGGAAACCAGTCGGTCAGCGGCGCCCAGCGGTACTGGTGCGAGGTCCAGGAGCCGCGCGGCCGGCCGCGTACCACGCGCCCCTCGGCCGCGAGCAGAAGCAGCAGCCTGCTCGCGACCTTCTGTGTGCCTTCGTAGCTCTTGCCGGCCGAGAGCACGACCGTCGTACTGAGGCGAGGGTCGTCCCCGGCGAGATCTGCGGCCGTGGCCTCGCCCCGGGCGGCGAGCGCGCGTACGGCGATGTCCTCGGTCTCGGCCAGCCACTTCCGTACGCCCGCCTCGTCGTCCGCGACCTCGGACGCGGCGAGGAACCCGAGGAGTTTGCGGCGTTCTCGCGCGGCAACCGCCTGCGAGCAGGCTGCCTGCATCACCGGAGCCACGTCGAGGGAGGTGACGAAGACGGTGCGGCGCATTCCGAGGAGCCGGATGAGGGTGCGGTCCTCGTACAGCGCGCGTTCCACGTCCTGGACCGAACCGCCGTTCGTCCGCGCCCAGATGGCGACGTACACGGAGGACGGGTCGGTGCTGTGCAGGGCGACCAGGTCCCGCGCCACCTCGACCGGACCTTCCGCGCGGGCGACGGGCGCCAACCGGTGCCGTACACCGAGCCGTGCCCGTCGTTCCGCCACGTCGATTCGTCGCACTGCCCGTCACTCCTCTGTGCCATGTGCCGCGTTGCGGGCTTCTTGCCCACGGGGTGGACAGCGTACGGACGAAGAGGGCCGACTACGTCCGCACACCGGGAGATACTGTCCGGGCCGTGTTCACGGAGGCGCCGGTCTCCACTCACCGTATCGAGGTGGCCCGACGCCATGACCCTGCGCTATTACCGAGAGAACGGCCTGCTCGTTCTGGAGACGGACCGGCTCGTCCTGCGTGAGCAGTCGCCCGCGGCGGCCGCCGTGCTCGCCGATGGCGGTACGGCGGGACTCCACTGGCTGGACGCGGCACCGGGGAGCGGGACCCAGATCGCCGGGAAGATGGTCGCGATGGCGGCCGAGGCCGGGGCGTATGTGTCCGGGTGGGGCCTGTTCGTCATCCAGCGGGCCACCGATGGAGCCGCGCTGGGCGGGATCGGGTTCCACGGGCCGCCGTCCGAGGGGACGGTGGAGATCGGCTACGACCTGACGGAGTCGGCGCGGGGCGCGGGCTGGGCCACCGACGCGGTGATCGCACTCTCCCGCTGGACGCTCCAACTCCCCCACGTACAGACCGTGCTGGCCACCACCGAGCCGGGCAACCTGCCGTCGCAGCAAGTCCTGCGCCGGGCCGGGTTCACCCGGCTCGCCGATCTGGACGGCCTCTGGGCCTACGCGCTGACGGCCGGCTGAACCGGGCGCGGGGCGGGCGTCCGGAAGCTGTCCGTCCAGGCTCCCGGGTCCGTATGGTTCGGGCGGGGCACCTGTCCGGGTCCCGGAGTCCGGCGGCCGTCGGCGCGCCGGAACCCACATCGACTCGGCCACGAGGCCCGGCACGGGGCAGGGCGCGGGACTGAGCGTCAGGGGGGATCGGGCTATGGGGGATCGGGCGGTCGGGGAAGTGCCGGAAGTACCGGCCAGGGAGGAGAGCATCCGCAAGAGCGTGCGTTCCGGGGCGGACGACGCTCCCCGGGCGGAGCCTGCGGTCGCTCCGGCCCGGTTCGACCGGCGGGTGTACGTCGTCGCGGGGCTCGTGCTCTGTGTGCTCATGGCCCTTTCGAAGCGGTACGGCTTCCAGCGGGACGAGCTGTACTTCCTGGACAGCGCCCGGCATCTCCAGACCGGCTATGTCGACCAGCCGGTCCTGGCCCCCCTGCTGGCCCGGTTCTCCCTCTCGCTGTTCGGTGTCTCGGTCGCCGGACTGAGGCTCTGGGCCGCGCTGGCGGCGGCCTGCACGGTGGTCGTCGGCGGGCTCACCGCCCGCGAGTTCGGCGGGGCACGGCGCGCGCAGCTGCTCGCGGCCGTCGGTACCGCCACCATGCCCGTCCTGCTGAGCAGTGGGCACATCGCCAACACGACCCCGTACGAGATCCTGGCGTGGGCCGCGACCGCCCTCGTGGTGGCCAGGATCGGCCGCACCGGGGACACCCGCTGGTGGCCGGTGGTGGGCGTACTCGTCGGCGTCGGGGCGGAGTTCAACCATCTCGCGGGCATCTTCGCGGTCGCGCTGCTGATCGCCGTACTGGCCGGCCGGGCGCGCCGCTCGCTCGCCAACCGCTGGCTCGCGGCGGGCGCCGTGATCGCCGTGCTCTGTGTGCTGCCCGACCTGTGGTGGCAGGCGCACCACGACTGGGCGATGTTCGCGATGACCCGGGCTCTCAACGCCGAACACGGCGGCGCCGGGAACATCGTGACCTGGATCGTGGGCCAACTCGGCATGTCCTGCCTGGCGATGGTCGTGGTCTGGGCGGCGGGGCTGAAGTTCCTGTGGCGGTCCGGCAATCCGCTGTGGCGGTCCCTGGCGACGGTCTAAGGCCTGCTGTTCGTCGTCTTCGCGGTCAACACCGGCACCCAGACCTACTACCTGGGCGGGCTGTACGTCTGTCTGCTGGCCGCCGGTGCGGTCGGCCTCGACGGGGTGCTGCACGCACAGCCCGCCCAGCGGCACCGCCTGCTGGCCGCGACCGCCGTCACGGCCGCGGTGTCGGCTCTCGTCGTGCTGCCGGTGCTGCCCCCGTCGAACGCGGCCTGGGCCTACCGGGTCAGCGCCGTGTCGGGCGAGACGATCGGCTGGCCGCAGCTGGTCGGCACGGTCGGGGGCGTGTGGAACTCACTGCCGGCCCAAGAGCGCTCCGACGCCGTCGTGTTCACGGCCGACTACAGCGAGGCCGGCGCCATCAACGAACTGGGCCGCGGCACCGGGCTGCCCAGAGCCGTGAGCAACCAGAACACCGCGTGGTGGTGGGGCCCCGGCAATCCGCGGGCCACGACCGTGGTGGCCGTCGCGCCGGGACCCCAGTACGCGCCCGACTACGCCGCCTATCTGCGGCGGTACTTCGCCCATGTCCGGGTGGCCGCTTCGCTGTCGAACCCGTACGGCGTCCACAACATCGAATGGGGCGGACACGTCTACGTCTGCACCGGGCCCCGCCGGCCCTGGGGCGCGGTGTGGACCGGGCTGCGCCACTACGAGTGACGCCCGGGGCGTCCCCCGCCCGCCTGCCCCCAATCCGCTTGTGGGAGCGCTCCCGCACACTTCATAGTGGCTGCTGTGAATCCTCAGCCCTTCGTGCGCCCCTACCGTCCCGACGACCGGCCGGCGCTCTACGAGATCTGTATACGGACCGGCGAAGAGGGCGGCGACGCACGGCACTTGTACGCCGACCACGAGCTGCTGCCGAGTGTCTTCGCCGGGCCCTACGCGGAGCTCGAACCCGGTCTCACCTTCGTGGTCGACGACGGCGGCGGGCGCGCCGTCGGATATGTACTCGGCACCGCGGACACCCCGCTGTTCGTCGAGCGGTACCGCACCGAGTGGCTGCCCCGGCTCGCCGGGCGCTACCCGGACCCGGCAGGTCCGCTGCGGACGCCGGCCGACCAGATGGCCGCGCTGCTGCACCGCCCCGAGCGCATGCTGGTGCCCGAACTGGCCGCGTACCCCGCCCATCTGCACATCGATCTGCTCCCGGGCCACCAGCGTGCCGGGTTCGGGCGCGCACTGATGACCCGCTTCATCGGCGCGCTGGCCGAGCAGGGCGTGCCCGCGGTTCATCTGGGCATGGTCACGGCGAACACCCCGGCGCGGGCGTTCTACGACGGGCTGGGGTTCCATGTGATCCCCGTGCTGGACCCGGGCCCGCTGACCTATCTCGGCCGGGGCACCGGCGACCGGGTGTCCGACCGTCCGCCTACTCTGGCGGGATGACATCCCAACCCGCCTCGCGCCGGCCGGTGACCGCCCGATGAGCACCGCCGTACGACCGTTCCACCCTTTCGACCTGCCGGGCATGTACCGGGTGTGCCTGCTGACCGGGGACTCCGGCGGCGACGCCACCACGCACTACCACGACCCCGATCTGCTGGGCCATGTGTACGCCGGCCCCTACCCGGCCGCCGATCCGGGCCTGACCTTCGTGGCGTCCGACGCGTCCGGGGTGGTCGGTTACGTGGTGGCGACCGCGGACTCCGCGGCGTACGAGAGGTGGCGGGACGAGCACTGGTACGCCCCGCTGCGGCTCCGTTACCCGGAGTCCATGGCCGACGATCCGGGGGACGGCAGCAGGGACTGGCAGCGGGTGGCGCAGCTCCACCGCACAGCGGTCAGGGAGGGCGATCCGCTGTACGAGAGCCATCCGGCCCATCTGCACATCGACATTCTGCCGCGCGGCCAGGGCGCCGGGCTCGGCCGCCGGCTGATGTCGGCCGTGCTGGACGCGCTGCGGGCGCGCGGGGTGCGGGGCCTCCACCTCGGCGTGGGCGGCGGGAATCCGGGGGCGCGCGCCTTCTATCTGGCGCTCGGTTTCACCGAGGCCGAGCGGCAGGAGTGGGGGTCGGTCATGGTGATGGACCTGCGGGACGGGGCGGATCAGCCGGCCGGGGCGGATCAGCGCAGCAGCAGCTGAGCGCCGCCCAGGACCGTCGCGCCGATCACCAGCCGCTCGAAGAGCCGCTGGTTGATCCGGTGCACACAGGCCCGTCCGATGAAGGCGCCGGGGATGACGAAGACCACCAGGACGGCGTCCAGCAGCAGCGACTTGGCGTCGATCAGGCCGAGCCCCACACTGAAGGGGACCTTGGTCGTGTTGACGATCAGGAAGAACCAGGCCGAGGTGCCGAGGAAGCCCAGTTTCCGGAAGCCCGCGGAGATCAGATAGAGCGACATGACCGGGCCTCCCGCGTTGGCGACCATGGTGGTGAACCCGCCGAGCACACCGTACGAGCGGGCCATGAACCGGCCGCGGCCCGCGTTGCTCGCCGCCGCTCCCCCGTCTGCCTCCCGGGCAGCGCCCGCTCCGGCTTCCCGGACAGCGCCCTCCTCGCCTCCCCCGTCGGCGACCGGTCCGGCTCCGCCGGCCGTCCTTCCCTCCGCTCGGACGGCGGTGGCCGCCCCGCTCCGTGCCGTCTCCGTGGAGCGCCGCCGCCACAGGGTGACGCCCGCCATCAGCAGCAGGATCGCACCGATCGAGGTCCGGACCACCGCGTCGTCGGCCCAGAACAGGAACCCGGTGCCGATCACCACCCCCACGGCCACGGCGGGGAACAGCCGCAGCAGGGTGGGCCAGTGGGCGTGTCTGCGGTAGGTGAGGACGGCGAGCACGTCCCCGGCGATCAGTACGGGCAGCAGCACCCCGGTCGACTCCCGGGCCGGGAGGACCGCCGCGAAGACCGCGAGGCTGACGGTGTTGGCACCGCTGACGGCGGTCTTGGAGAAACCGACCAGCATCGCCGCCGCGGCGAGGGCGGCCATGGCTCCGGGGTTCCCCATGATGCTCAGCGTGTCCATAGAACTGGAGATGCTATGCCACGGCCTTCGAACGGATGCTCTCCGGGTGCGTCCGTGGCTGCGGGCACAGGTAGGGGGCCGCCCGGTGGACGGCCCCCTACCTGCCTCACTGCTGCCCGTCGGCCGCTACTTCCGCAGGGTCACCGAGAAGCCGTGGCCCGTGGAGAGCGACGGCGTCCTGATCTCGGTGACTCCGGTGGCCGGGTCCCGGTACCAGCCGGACTTCGCCGCGGCGAACGCCTTGGCGGAGGTCAGCCGGGGCAGCCTGCCGCCCGCCATGACCACCTGCGAGGGCGCACTCTTGGCGTGCACCGTGAAGGTGTACGAACGGGAGGCGGGCTTGCCCGTGTAACTTCCCTTGCTCTCACCGACCTTGATGGTGGTGGTGCCCTTGCCGTGCGTGGGGGCCTTCACCTGGACGTGCTGGGTGGCCGACGAGCCCTTCGCGTACTTCCGGGTCACGCCGTCGTCCTCGTACAGCGTGTAGTCCGTGGTGCCCTTCGGGTAGATGTCGTAGTCGAGTTCGCTCTTGTTCCGGGTCTCCCAGGAGGTCGTGCCCTTGGGCCACATCGGGACGATCGAGCCGCCCTTGACGAAGAGCGGCAGGGTGTCGAGCGGTGCCTTGTAGCCGTTGACCGTGGTCGGGCCGTGGTAAGTCTTGCCCGTCCAGTAGTCGGTCCAGGTGCCCTTCGGCAGATAGATGCCGTTGCGGACGTCGGTGTCACTGTAGACAGGCGCGACCAGGAAGTCCGAGCCGGACATGAACTCGTACTTGGCGTTGGCACCGAGCGTCGCCGGGTCGCCCGGGTACTCCAGCGACAGCGGGCGCACCGACCCGACACCGGTCTTCGTGGCGTCCTTGGAGAGCGTGTACATGTACGGCAGCAGCCGCTCCTTCAGCTGCAGGTACTTCCGGTTGATGGAGGTGTACGGCTCGCCGTCGAGCCACGGCTGCTGGTCGTGCGGCTTCTTGGTGGTGATGTCGGTGGCCCAGCCGTCCATCGTCATGATGGCCGGGAGGAACGCCTTCCACTGGAGGTCGCGTGCGTACATCTTCGGGTCGTGGCTGTAGATCGAGCCGACGTCACCGGTGTTGTACGCGATGCCCGACAGGGTCGCACCCGCGTAGGTGGGAATCTGCCAGCGCAGGTAGTCCCAGGACAGCTTCTGGTCGCCGCTCCAGAGCACACCGCAGCGCTGGGCACCGGCCCAGGAGACGGGCAGCCAGACGAAGCCGCGGGCGTCGCTGTTGTCCTCGATACCGGCCTTGGCCTGGTCGCAGGCGTCGAGCGCCATACCGTAGCCGTTGCCGACCCAGGCGACGTCCAGCTTGCGGACGCGCACTCCGGCCTTGGCCTCGTCGGCCTGGTTCGGCAGACCGTCCTGGGTCCAGAGGCCGAGCTGGGTGTGGGTCTTGTTCAGCCCCGCACCGGTCTGCGGCAGGTTCTCGTAGCCGCAGCCGTAGCCGTCGTTGACCAGCATCCAGCCGAGCGGCATCTGGTTCTGGTCGTAGCCGTCCGCGATCTTGAGCGAGTCCAGGGTGTGGCGTTCGCCCCGGTTGGCGTTGTGCAGATAGCAGTCGGCGTCGCCCGGTTCGAGGCCGTACACCGGCGGCATGAAGGGCTTGCCGACGAGCGAGGTGTACTGGCCGATGACCGACTTGGTGTCGCCGGTGAAGTAGTAGGCGTCCAGGCGGCGTTCCTGCTGGCCGGTCCTGACCGGTGAGCCGAAGTCGTACACCCCGGCCGTCATGGTGTTGCGGAAGACGCCGTATCCCGCGGTGGAGATGTAGAACGGCTGGGAGTTGTTGTAGCCGCCCTCGTCCCAGTCGGTGTTGTTGCCGACGTTCATGACCTGGTCGCGGTGGGAGAAGCTGCCGTTCTGCTCACCGCCGCCGAAGAACTGCTCCTTGGACCCGCGCTTGAGGCTCTGCCGCATTCCGCCGGTCGTCCAGCGCAGCGGGTCGGCCTCGGCCCAGATCGCCGTACGGTTGTCCGCCTTGTAGAGGGCGAACTTCAGCGGCTTCTTGTAGATGCGCAGCACGGTGCCCTTGGACCGGATCCCGTAGTAGGTGCCGGCGTTGAAGGAGGAGGTGTGCGACTGGACCTTCGGCTGCTGCTGGATCATATGGCTGCCGGCGGGACCCGAGAGGTCGCCGTCCGGGGACGCCTGGAGGCGCATCGTCTCGTCGGTGAAGAATGAGGCGCGGGCCTTGAGGCCGCCGGCCGCGATGTCGTAGGTGCCGTGCGAGCCCTTGAAGCCGGTGAGGTTGCCCGCGTCGGTGGACTCGGGGAGGTACGCCTTGCCGGTGAAGGAGTTGTTGTGGACGGTGTACGGGACGACCACGACGTGGTAGGTGCCCGAGGCCTTGGGGATGACCGTCGCCTCGGGGTCGGCGGTCCCGGCGCTCGACGCGACCTGCTTGTTGTCCTTGTCGTAGATGTACATGTCGAAGTCGTCGGTGGGGGTCTGCCACTGGATGGAGACCGGGACGCCGCCCTCGGGGTTGTCGTCCCATTCGCCCGCCGGCGGATTCACGGTCAGATCGAACCGGGCGCACTTGGCCTGGTCCGGATCGTCGGCCGCCGTACCGCACTTGTCGGGGCCGTCGACGGTGCCCTTGGCGTAGACGGGGCTCTGCCAGGTGACCGTCTTCGTCCCGCTGTCGAGGCGGCCCGACGGGATCGCGGCCGCGTGTGCCTGTGATGCCGGGAAGGTCAGGGTGGTGAGGGCGAGTACCAGCGCCGACACCGCGGCGGCCGCGCCCTGCCGGGGGCGGCTTCTGAGGATTCGCAAGGAGTGTTCTCCGTTCGTACCGAACAGCAAAATGTGCAATGCCTGCGCAGACATGCTTGGAACACTGGAAATTCGAGCATCACAATTCACCTTGCGGTCAGTACATGTCAACGTTTCGGCGCGATCCGCACCCCTCGTCCGGAGCGGCTCCACTGCGGCTGCCGCCCTCGTCACCGGCGTCCGGCGCCAGAAGCGCCGACCCTCATCTGCCGCCTTATTCAACAGAGTTGGAGAAATCCGGGTCATCTCCACCACTTTTTGCACAACTCTTGACGTGGCGCATGCCCGGAGGAACGATCCAACCCATCAGAGAGCGCTCCCAGAGCTTTTCGCTCTTCATTTCTTGAAGGCTCGCCGTCGAGCCACCAACTGCGGGAGATTTCCCCATGCTTGTTCCCCCCACAGCACGCAGGAGAAGGGTGTCGGTGGTGGCAGCGGCCGCGCTCGCCGCCGCGCTGCTCGTCGTCGCCCCGTCGAAGTCACACGCCGCCGACCTGCCGGGCGGCGGCGACCTCGGACCGAATGTGCATGTCTTCGACCCCTCAACCCCCGATATCCAGGGCCAGTTGGACTCGGTCTTCAAACAGCAGGAGTCGGCGCAGTTCGGCACCGGCCGGGACGCCTTCTTCTTCAAGCCGGGCAACTACAGCAACATCAACGCCCAGCTCGGCTTCTACACCTCGATCGCCGGACTCGGCCTCTCCCCCGACGACACCAACATCAACGGCGATGTCACCGTGGACGCGGGCTGGTTCAACGGGAACGCCACCCAGAACTTCTGGCGCTCGGCGGAGAACCTCGCCCTCACCCCGGCGAACGGCACCGACCGCTGGGCGGTGGCCCAGGCCGCCCCCTTCCGCCGGATGCACGTCAAGGGCGGCCTCAACCTGACCCCCGACGGCTACGGCTGGGCCAGCGGCGGCTATATCGCCGACAGCAAGATCGACGGCACGGTCAGCCCCTACTCCCAGCAGCAGTGGTACACCCGCGACAGCTCGGTGGGCGGCTGGGCCAACGGCGTCTGGAACATGGTGTTCTCGGGTGTCAAGGGCGCCCCGGCACAGGGCTTCCCCGACCCCACGTACACCACCCTGGACACGACCCCGGTCTCCCGCGAGAAGCCGTTCCTCTACCTGGACGGCAACGACTACAAGGTGTTCACGCCGGAGAAGCGCACCAACGCCAGCGGCACCACCTGGGAGAACGGCACGCCGAAGGGCGACTCGATCCCGCTGGACCAGTTCTACGTGGTCAAGCCCGGCGCGAGCGCCGCGACCATCAACCAGGCGCTGGACCAGGGGCTCAACCTGCTCTTCACGCCCGGCATCTACCACGTGGACCAGACGATCAACGTGAAGCGGGCCAACACCGTGGTGCTGGGTCTCGGGTACGCGACGATTGTCCCGGACAACGGGGTGACGGCGATGAAGGTCGCCGACGTGGACGGCGTCAAGCTGGCGGGTCTGCTGATCGACGCGGGTACCACCAACTCGGACACGCTGCTCCAGGTCGGCCCGGAGGGCTCGTCCGCCGACCACTCGGCCAACCCGACCACCGTGCAGGACGTCTTCGTCCGGATCGGCGGCGCGGGCCCCGGCAAGGCCACCACCAGTATGGAGATCAACAGCAACAACACCATCGTCGACCACACCTGGCTCTGGCGCGCCGACCATGGTGAAGGGGTCGGCTGGGACACCAACCGAGCCGACTACGGGCTCACGGTCAACGGCGACAATGTGCTCGCCACCGGGCTGTTCGTCGAGCACTTCAACAAGTACGACGTCCAGTGGAACGGCGAGAACGGCAAGACGATCTTCTTCCAGAACGAGAAGGCGTACGACGCCCCCAACCAGGCCGCCGTCCAGGACGGCGCCACCAAGGGATACGCCGCCTACAAGGTCGCCGACTCGGTCAACACCCATGAGGGCTGGGGTCTTGGGAGCTACTGCAACTTCACCGCGGATCCGACCATCCAGCAGGACCACGGCTTCGCCGCCCCCGACAAGGCGGGGGTGAAGTTCCACGATCTGCTGGTGGTGTCGCTCGGCGGGAAGGGCCAGTACAACCACGTCATCAACAACACCGGCTCCGCCACATCGGGGACGTCGACGGTGCCGTCCACCGTCGTCTCGTACCCGTGAGGATCGCCGCAGCGGCCGGGGGTACCCGCACCTGACCGGACAGCGCCCGAGGCCCTTCCCCTTGCGTAAGGGGAAGGGCCTCGGACGAATCCGGCTCCGGAAGTGTCCGGCCCAGGGAGTGTCCGGCTCAGGGAGTGTCCGGGCGGCCGCTGCTCTCCGCGTAGTACTGGAGGTCCTGCACCTGGACCTGGCTCCGTACCGGGTGGCGCGAGGTCACCTCCGCCACCGTCCTGCCGTCCCTGCGCACCGTGGCCGCGCTCCACCCCGGGCGCAGCGGCACCAGGGTGGCCAGGACCCCGGCCGGGACCGGGTGGCTCCGCCGGTCGGTCCCGACCACGGTCTCCAGATCGGCGGGCGCGGTCAGGAAGGTCAGCGCCTCCACCATGTCGCGGGGCGCGGCCGTCCCCGCGCGCGGGCTCATCAGCTTCTGCTGCGCGCCGGGCGCCGGGCGCGCCCCTGCGAACTGCACCCGCGAGGTCAGATAGACCGTGTCCCGCACGATCTTCGGCCACTGCCCCGTCTTGAACCGGGTGAGGTAGTACGAGGACAGGTCGAGGTAGACGTAGCCGTTGTGCAGCGATGGGGCGAACTGGCTGCCCTCGGAGTAGTCGTTCCAGGTGGTGAGCTGGACCCAGTCGGCACCGTCGTCGATGGCGTGGCCCCAGCCTGCGCGCAGCGTCGCGGTGTTGCCCGCCTCGTCGTACACCCCCTGGTTCGGCCGGGCGTCCTGCACCGAGACCGGCTGCATCCAGGTCCTGCCGAGACGGTGGGCCAGCGCCACATCGCCCGCGGCCCCCGCCTGGGCGGTGTAACTGCGGTTGCCCCACTCCGAGAAGCCGTAGCTGATCGGGGCGAACCGCTGTGCGTTCGCCCGGAAGTCGAGGAAGAGCGGGACCAGGGCCGTACGGATGCCGTGGCGTGCCCGCAGCCGTGTCGTCAGCTGCGACCACCAGCCGGGGTCGTGTGCCTCCGCCTTGAAGGGGGAGATCACCAGCCGTCCGTCGCCGAGCCGGTGGGCGGCGGGCGAGGCGGCCAGTCCGGCCAGGGCGTCGGCCAGCGTCGTCGGGTCGGTGTGCAGCGACGTCATGTCCGGCATCAGCATGATCCGGAACCCCGGGGCGGCCGAAGCGGCGGCTCTCATCAGGAGGTTGACGCGCTGCCAGTTCGGTCCGGTCAGCGAGAGGATGTCGACGCTGAACCCGTCGATACCGGCGGCCCTCGCCGTACGGACCTCCTGCTGGAGGTTGGCGAGCTGCCAGTCGCCGCCGCGCGGTGCGACCGGAAGGGGCCGGTCCCGCAACAGGCCCCCGTACGAAGCGTGTTTGCCGTTCTCACCCTGCCTGGTCAGATAGTTGCGGCTGTAGTAGTCCTGCCCGGCCGGCTTGTTGTCCAGGGAGAGCGGATACGGCGTGAAGTAGTGGGCGAACACCAGGTGGTGGCCGGTGCGCAGCGCCGCGGTCGAGGGCAGGTCGAAGGGGAGTTCCTTGCCGGTGGTGCGCTGCGGCCGGGGGGTGTTGGCCCCGGCCCGCACATCCGGGCCCTGGGCGGACGGCCCGGCGGCGGGTGCTCCGGCGGGCCCGCCGTCCGCCCCGAAGGGCGACCAGGCCATTCCGCTGGTGGCCAGCAGACAGATCAGCAGCAGGCCGAGCCCGAGACCGGCCCCCGGCAGCAGGATGCGCCGCCCGGTGGTGCTGCGGCGGTGGTGCGCCAACGGTCGTACCGGCGCTTCTGCCATCGTCGTTCCTTCCCGGAAAACCGCCCGCAGTGCGGGGGTTGCGCAGTAGTAGAACCGAAATGCCGCTTCGGGACAACAGGGGTCGGCGCCGGAGGCGGCGGTACGCGGCGGCCGGGTGTCCCGGGCCGTCCGGCCGCCGCCCGCCGTGACCAGCGGCGCAGTCGCTGAGGCTGTCGCTCCGCATCCCGTACCGTGAAATGCCGCCGCACCGGGGCAGGTTCGTTCGCACGCATGACCGTGGGGTGAATCCGGCTGCACACGGCGGTCGGGACAGAGAAGGCGCCACGATCGATTACACGAGGCCAACACCTCTTCCTCACACGGTCTCCCGATATATGCCGGGCCAATCGGTCGCAACGATTACGTAAACGGCATGGTGCGCCCTGAAGTTTGTCGTACTGTTCCCTGTTGCGACTCCAGTTCGTCGATCGGGGAATCGACCAGCGGGACGCACCAGTCAACACGTGCCGGGGGGGGTACATGTGGCATGTCCGAACGCCTGAGACAAGTGCGTCCGACATCAGCACTTCATCAGGCGCGATCCCGCATGGGATGCGCCTGAAAGCACCGTGGTACCTGCCGACGGCCCTGCTCGCCGACGTCGCCGCGACGGCGCTGCCGGTGGCTCTGGCCTTCCGCGCCCAGGGGCAGCCGTACGCACTCCGGTCGGCCGCCGTCACGGCGGTGGCCTGGCTGGGCGTGCAGGCGTTCCGGCGCCGCTACACGAGGCGCGCCCTGGGTGAGTCCAGGGGCGCGCTGCCCGTGCTGCACGACTGGCTGATCCTGCTGGGCGTGCTCGCGGTGATCCGCAGCGCCGCCGAACTCCACCACCCGCCGCTGCTCAGCCTGTTGGTGCTCCTTCCGTCGCTGCTCGCCACCCTGGTCTGGCGCCGGGCCACCTACCGGCATCTGGCCGCGGCCCGGCGGAAGGCCCAGGTGGTGACCCGGGTGCTGGTGGTGGGCGAGCCGGTGGCGGCCGATGACGTGGCCGGCCATCTGGCGGGCCGCACCGACCACCCGTACGTCGTGGTCGGCATCGTGGCGGTGGGCGCGGGCGAGGTGGGCAGCGGATCCCGGGTGGCCGGCCGGCTGGCGCCCTACGCCCCGGTGGTCACGGCGGACGACACCGTGCCCCTGCTGAGCGCGGCGCGCGAGCTGTCGGCCGATGTGGTCCTGGTCGCGCCCGGCTCCGGGATGTCGGGCGAGAGACTGCGGCGGCTCTCCTGGGCCCTGCATGACGCGGGGGTCGAACTCGCTCTGGCCCCGGGCCTGGTGGAGATCTCCGTCAAGCGGCTCGAACCCTCGTCCGCAGCCGGTCTCGCACTGCTGCGGATCGTGCCGCCGGTGCGGCGCGGCGCCCAGCCGGTGCTGAAGTCCGTCGTGGACCGGGCGGGCGCGGCTGCCGGGCTGCTGCTGCTCTCGCCGCTCTTCCTGGCCATAGCCCTTGCGGTCGGGCTGAGTTCGGCCGGTCCGGTCTTCTACCGGCAGCAGCGGATCGGCCAGGGCGGCACACCGTTCGTGATGTGGAAGTTCCGTACGATGCGGCTGGACGCGGACGCCCGCAAGGCCGAGCTGGCATCGGCGAACGAGACCGACGGCCCGATGTTCAAGATCCGGCGCGACCCCCGGGTCACCCGGGCCGGGCGGCTGCTGCGCCGGACCTCACTCGATGAACTCCCCCAGCTGATCAATGTGTTGTGCGGTGTCATGTCCCTGGTGGGGCCGCGCCCGCCGCTGCCCGATGAGGCCGCCCGCTACAACGAGACGGAGGCCAGGCGGCTCGCCGTACGGCCCGGGATGACCGGGCTCTGGCAGGTCAGCGGCCGCTCCGACCTCTCCTGGGACGAGACGGTCCAGCTCGATCTCCAGTACGTCGACAACTGGTCGTTCACCAGCGATGTCGATGTGATGGCCCGTACGCTCCGCGCCGTGGTCGACGGCCGCGGTGCGTACTGACCGGCCGCTGCCCGTGCGGACCCGGGCCCCGACGTACCGGCCGTCAGCCGCGCTGCCAGGCGGCGTACGTGGCGGCGATACCGTCGCGCAGCGCGATGTCCGGCTTCCAGCCGAGTGCGCTCAGACGGGAGATGTCGAGCAGCTTGCGCGGGGTACCGTCCGGCTTGGCGGTGTCCCAGCCGATCCGTCCCTGGTAGCCGGTCACTTCGGCGACGGTGGCGGCGAGTTCCCGGATGGTCAGGTCGGTGCCGCAGCCGATGTTGACCGGGTCGTCGCCGTCGTACGAGCGGAGCAGCAGCGCGCAGGCGGAGGCGAGGTCGTCGACATGGAGGAACTCGCGGCGCGGGGTCCCGGAGCCCCAGAGCACCACCTCGTCCCGCCCGGCCTCGCGGGCGTCGTGGAAGCGGCGGATCAGCGCGGGCAGCACATGCGAGGTCTCCAGGTCGAAGTTGTCGCCGGGCCCGTAGAGGTTGGTCGGCATGGCGGAGATGTAGGCCGCGCCGTACTGCTGCCGGTAGGACTGGATCTGTACGATTCCGGCGATCTTGGCCAGGGCGTACGCCTGGTTGGTGGGCTCCAGCGCCCCGGTCAGCAGGGCGTCCTCACTGATCGGCTGCGGGGCGAGCTTGGGGTAGATGCAGGAGGAGCCGAGGAAGAGGAGCCTGCCCACGCCCGCCGCGTGCGCCCCGGCGATCACGCTCAGCTGGATCTGGAGGTTCTCCTCGATGAACTGGACCGGATGGGTGCTGTTCGCCATGATGCCGCCGACCTTGGCCGCGGCCAGGACGACCGCGTCGGGGCGGGTGTCGTCCAGATAGCGCGCGGTGCTCCCGGCGTCGCGCAGATCCAGCTCGGTTCGGGTACGGGTGAGGACCTGGTGTCCGTCGGCGGTGAGCCGGCGGGCCACGGCCGATCCGACGAGGCCGCGGTGGCCGGCGACGAATATGCGGGCGCCTTCGGGCAGGAACAGCGATTCAGTCATGAACCGGATCATGCCAGGACGAAGCCCATCACTGTGCACAAGAAGCTGACTTATTTCCTGAACCACCATATAACCGCGGTCTCCGGGCCGGTCCCGGCACGGTCCGCCAGAGAGGGACAGTCCATATGAGCAAGTCCGCACTGATCACCGGAGTCACCGGTCAGGACGGTTCCTATCTGGCGGAGCTGCTGCTCTCCAAGGGGTACACGGTCCATGGGCTCGTCCGGCGTTCGTCCAGCTTCAACACGGAGCGCGTGGACCACATCTACCAGGACCCGCAGCAGCCCGATCGGTCCTTCGTACTGCACCACGCGGACCTCGCCGACGGGGTGGCGCTGGTGAACCTGCTGCGCGACCTCAGACCTGACGAGGTCTACAACCTGGGAGCCCAGTCCCATGTCAGGGTCTCCTTCGACGCCCCCCTGTACACGGGTGATGTGACGGGCCTCGGGGCGCTGCGGCTCCTTGAGGCGATCCGGGCGAGCGGTATCGAGACCCGTTACTACCAGGCGTCCTCGTCGGAGATGTTCGGCTCCACCCCGCCCCCGCAGCACGAGGGCACACCGTTCCATCCGCGCAGCCCGTACGGTGCGGCCAAGGTCTTCGGGTACTGGACCACGGTCAACTACCGTGAGGCGTACGGCATGTACGCGGTGAACGGCATCCTCTTCAACCATGAGTCGCCGCGCCGTGGCGAGACCTTCGTGACCCGGAAGGTGACCCGCGCGGTGGCGCGGATCAAGGCGGGCCTCCAGAACCGGCTCTACCTGGGCAATCTGGACGCCGTACGCGACTGGGGGTACGCCCCGGAGTATGTGGACGCGATGTGGCGCATGCTCCAGCACGACGAGCCGACCGACTTCGTGGTGGCGACCGGAGTAGCGGCGACGGTACGGGAGTTCGTGGAGACGGCGTTCGCGCACGCGGGTCTGGACTGGGACAGATACGTCCGTTACGACCCGAAGTACGAGCGCCCCAGCGAGGTGGACGCGCTCATCGGGGACCCGGCCAAGGCGAACGAACTGCTCGGCTGGAAACCGGAGGTGCTCGTCGAGGAGCTGGCCCGGATCATGGTCGACGCCGATATGCGTCAGGTGGCGGACGAACTGGCCGGTGCGAACGTCCGCATCGACCGCTGACATGCACGACTTCAGGTGTGGGGGGTATGCAGTGCGTAGATCCGGAGGGCTCATGCGTAGATCCAGAGGACTCTTGCGGAGGCCCGGGGTGCTTTCGGGCGCCCTCGTCCTCACGGCCACCGCGGGCCTGGGAGCGACGGCGGCGGCGCCTGCCGCGGCGGTCACGCCTCCGGTGGCGTTCACCGCCGACTCGCTGCCGACCTGGCAGACCAACGGGATCGCCTGGGCCCTTGCCGAGGCGCAGGGGACCGTCTTCGTCGGCGGTACGTTCTCGCAGGTCAGGCCGCCGGACGGGGCGAGCGGCACCCCGCAGGACGCCGTCAACTTCGTGGCGATGAACGCGGCCACCGGGGCGCCCACGTCCTGCAAGCTGTCGTTCACCGTGGGCAGCGGCACCGCGACGGTACGCGCGCTCGCGGTCTCGCCCGACAAGAAGACGCTGTACGCGGGCGGCTACTTCGGCGCCGTCAACGGCGTACAGGCTAGCAGCCTCGCCGCGATCGACATCGCCACCTGCGCCCCGAAGGCGGACTTCCACCCGAGCTTCCCGGCGACGGTGCGGGCGCTCGCCGTCACCGACGACACGGTGTACGCGGGCGGCGACTTCGGGACCGTCGCGGGCGAGACCCGCAAACGCTTCGCGGCGGTGGACAGCGCCACCGGGGCGCTGCGGCCGTTCCGCGCCGACGCCGATCTGCCGGGCCGGGCCGTTGCGGTCACGCCTGACGGACACGACGTCCTGCTCGGCGGTGACTTCTTCACCGTCAACGGCGCCGAATCGCACGCGCTCGCCGTGGTCGACGCCGCGTCGGGCGACAATGTGAAGACCTATCCGGGCTTCATCGAGACCAACTCGGTCGTCAAGACCATCGGGACCGACGCGACCGGTTTCTACACCGGCAACGAAGGGACCGGCGGAGGCGTCTTCGACGGGCGGATCGCGCTCAACCTCAGCGATCTCAGTCAGCGCTGGCGTGACACCTGCCTGGGCGCCACCCAGGCCGTGCTCTCGTACGAGAACGTCCTCTACAGCGCGTCGCACGCGCACGACTGCTCCAGCGTGGGCGAGTTCCCGGACGGCCCGCGGAACCATCTGCTGGCCCAGCCGACCACCAGTGTGGGCAAGCTCGGCTGGTTCCCGAACACCAACGACGGCCTGGGCGAGGGCATCGGCCCGCGTGCGCTGGCCGTGTCGGCGACCGGGTCGAACAAGTACCTGTGGGTCGGCGGCGAGTTCACCACCGTCAACGCGGCCCCCGCCCAGGGACTCACCAGGTTCGCGGCGAGCCCCGACACCGGGGTGCCCGGGGTGCCGCAGGCCAGTGCGTCCAGCATCAAGCCCGGTGAGGTGCAGGTGCGGTGGCGCTCCAGCACCGACCTGGACGACAGCAGACTGACGTACAAGGTCTACCGCAACGGCTCGTCGACCCCGCTGTACACCGTGGACGGCGACTCGCTGCCCTGGTCGCGCCCGCAGCTGTCGTTCCGGGACACCGGCGTGAGCGCCGGCCAGACCTACACCTACCGGGTGACGGCGTCGGACGCGGCCGGGAACACCAGCGGGCTCTCGCCCACCGCGACGGTCACCGTCCCCTCGTCGGCCGAGGCGTATCCGTCGGCGGTGCTGAAGGACGGGGCGACCCAGTACTGGCGCTACGACGAGGCGAGTTCCCCGTTCACCGGCGACTCGTCCGCGTCCGACAGCAGCGGCATCCAGCTGGGCGGGCCCGCGCTGCGACAGACGCCGGCCGCGGTCAACGGCCCCAGTACGGCGATGGGTTTCGACGGCACCGACCAGGTGGTGTACAGCGACCGCAGGACGACCGTGGACGGTGACTACTCCATCGAGACCTGGTTCAGGACGACCACCGACCGCGGCGGCAAGCTCGTCGGGTTCGGCAACAACACCACGAAGACCAGCAGCAACTACGACAAGCAGATCTACCTGACCGACAGCGGAAATCTGGTCTTCGGTGTGTACCCGGGGTCGGCGCAGACCGTCACCACCCCCGGCACCTACAACAACGGCGCCTGGCACCATGTGGTCGCCACCCAGGGCTCGTCCGGTATGGCGCTCTACGTCGACGGTGCGCTGAAGGCGTCCTCGAAGGTGACGGGCAATCAGGCGTACTCCGGTTACTGGCGGGTCGGCGGTGACCAGCTCAACGGCTGGCCGCAGCAGCCCACCAGCAACTTCTTCGCGGGCCAGATCGACGAGACGGCCATCTACCCCTCGGTGCTCACCGCCCAGCAGGTGGCCGGCCACTACACGCTGGCCAGTGCGCCCGCCGACACCGTCTCCACGGTCAGGGCGTCCGAGGACAGCTATGTCAACGCGGGTGCCCCGAGCACGAACTACGGCACATCGAGCTCCCTTGCCGTACGCGGCACATCGGCGTACGCGTCGTATCTGCGGTTCACGCTGCCGTCCGCCCCGGCGGGCACAGTACTGAAGAGCGCCAGGCTGTCGGTGAAGACCTCGACGCAGACCGGGGCGGGCTCGACGGACAGCCAGTCCGTGGTGCCGGTCACCGGAGACTGGACGGAGTCGGCCCTGACGTACAACAACCGGCCCGCGCCGGGGACCGGCACGCTGGGGACGCTGAGCGGGGCCACGGACGGCTCCACCGTCTACTCGGCCCCGCTCGACACCGCCGCGCTCACCCCGGCACTGGGCAGCCCCTACAGCCTGGCGCTGACGAGCACCGGCACGGACCCGCTCTGGCTGTGGTCCCGTGAGGCCACCGCGGCCGAGGGAACCCCGCAGCTGGTGCTGACCTTCGGTGCACCGTGATCCGCGGGTGACACCACCGCCTTGACAGCGTGCGGGGCCCGGCCGTCAGGGCCCCGCACCACCCGTGCCACAGGCGATCTATCATGCGGACCCTCCACCGGCGGACCACGGCCGGGGCGGCCGCGCTTGGCGA
>NZ_JBHYWP010000066.1:31190-46571 GCF_042751845.1 Streptomyces sp. NPDC059398
GGGGGGGCTCGCGGGGCTGGGCGCGGGGGGGGGGCGCCCCGGGCGGGGGGGCGGCCCCGCCCCGCCCCTGGCGCCGGGGGGGCCCCCCCCCCCGCCTGCCCGGGGGGGGGGCCCGGCCGGCCCGCCCCCCCCACCACCCGTACCACAGGAGCTCTCTCATGCGTCCACTCCACCGGCGTACCGCGGCCGTTGCGGCCGCGCTGGCCGCCCTCGTCTCCGTCTCCGCCTGCGGTTCGTCCGGTACCGCCCATGACGGGAGGAGCGGGGCCCGGCACAGCCCGGCCCCGGCGGCGACCATCCCGGACCCGCAGACCGCGACAGGCCCCTCGTCGACCCCTTCGGCCAGTGAGCCGGTGCTGCCGGACTCCCGGCTCACCCCGGCCACCGGCTCGTTCAGCAAGAAGGACAAGAAGTATCTGAGCGGGCGGGTACCGCAGGACATGGATCCGTCCGCCGTGCTGCAGACCGGGCAGGAGAACTGCCAGCGGGTGGCAAGGACCGCAGCGCACGACAAGGACGCGGCGGTGGGGGCGGTCATCGCGGGCGACATCCCCGACGCGAAGGCAGCCATCACGCTGCTCTGCCCCGGCCAGAAGCCGGTGCTCAGAGCCGCGGACGCGGGCTTCGCGGACGGCACCCGGAAGAAGCCCCGAGCCGGTACCTACCGGGCCCTGACCCACTCCGACGACTGCGCCTGGCGGGTCTCGGACAGCCACGGCAAGGTGCTCGCGTCCGGGCCTGGCACGGGCGCCAAGGGCACGGTCAGGGCCCGCATCCCGGCGGGCGCTGCCGAGTTCACCTCGTCCGGCTGCTACGCCTGGGTGCCCGCGTAGGCCCCTCCGTCACACCCCCCGCGCGCTCCCCGTACAGCCCTCGTACACCCCGACGAGTGTGTCGAGCACGCTGTCCATCGAGAACGCCTCCGCCGCCAGCTTCCGGGCCGCGGCGGAGGCCGGTACGCCGACGGCCGGGTCGAGCAGCTCCCGTACGGCCGGGGCCAGACCGGCGGGGCCGTCGACCACGCGTCCGGCGCCGGCCTCCGCGATGTCCCGGGCGAGGCCGTTGGAGCGCGTGACCACGGCGGGTGTCCCGGCCGCGAGTGCTTCCAGGACCGACATCGGGAACGGCTCGTCCACCGATGGCAGCACATAGACATGGGCCCGCCGCAGCTCGGCGAGCATCTCACCGGCCGAGAGCGCACCGGGGCAGTGCACGCGCTCCCCGAGGCCGAGCCGGTCGATGAGCGCCTGTACGGAGGCGAGTTCGCCCTCGTCGGGCCCGGCGACCACGAACTCGGCCGCCGGGTGGTGGCGCAGGATCTCCGGGACCGCCGCCACGAAGTCCCGCGGGCGCTTCCTGGCCTGGAGCCGGGCCGCGTACAGGATGCGCGGGGCTCCGGACGGGGCGGGGCGCGGCTCCTGGGCCGGTACGCCGTTGACGAGGCGGGTGAGCCGGAGCGGCCGCCCCGGGCCGGCGGGCGCCACGGCTTCGAGGCCCCTGCGTTCATGGTCGGTCAGACAGAGCACGGCCGCTGCCCCGCGGAGCACCCTGCGGACGGCGAGCCCGTCGAGCACTCGGGCGAGGAGCCGGTCGCTGGGGTCGACCATGCCATGGGTCTGGAGCACGAGCGGCCTGCCGGCACGCAGCGCCGCGAGGGCGACCGGCAGGGTCACCAGATCGCGGGCGAGGTGCACATGGACGATGTCGGCGTCACGGACCAGCCGTCCGGCGCCTGCGACCAGGGCGGGCGAGGTGATCCCGCTGAAGCCGAGCGGCAGCATCCGGCGGGCCGGGAAGAGCCGGGCGGGCACGCCCTCCACTTCGGTGGGCAGCGGGCCTTCGAAGCCGTCCCCGAGGGCGGTCAGCCGCGCCTCGTGGCCGCGGGCCCGCAACCCCCGGGAGAGGTTGAGCGCGACCCGTACAGGGCCGCCGAAGGCGTGTGTGGGGCTGTGCAGGGTGACGGCGTGCAGGACTCTCATACCGGCTCCTGCACCGGGCGGCGGCCATCGGCCGTGTGGAGGGTGAGGTCCGGGAGGTCCCGGTGGACGACGGTGCCCGCGGCGACGACCGCCTGCGCGCCTATGGTGACGCCCGCGAGGACCGTGGCGCGGGCGGCGATCCAGGCGCCGTCCTTCACCTCGATCGGGGCGTTGCGGTAGCGGAAGTCCGCGGCGCGGTGGTCATGGCTGCCGGTGCAGAGCAGCGCCTCCTGGGAGAGACAGACGTGCGCCCCGAGGGTGACCGGTTCCAGGTTGAGCAGCCAGGCGCCCTCACCGATCCAGGTGTGGTCGCCCACCGTCAGCTTCCACGGCCAGAGGATCCGTACCCGGTGACGGATCAGCACCCCGTCGCCGATGGTCGCGCCGAACGCCCGCAGCAGCGCGACACGCAGCCGGGCCGGGCAGAACCACGCCATGAAGACGGTGTTCATCACGGCGAACCACAGCGCCTGGGTCACTCTGCCCCGGCCCTTGTCGTATCCGGCCAGCGTGAACGCCGGTAGATTCCGCATCACTTCACCCCCACTGGCGCCTCCCCAGGCGCCCGAGCGCTCAGCCTAGTGCTTGCCGGGTGGTGGCGGCGCGGCCTCGGTAGACTGCGGGCGGGGAAGCACGGCGGGGTGTCCGGCCGGTGTGTTCGGCCGGGGCGCCGGCAGGGGCATTCAGCAGGGATACGCAGCAGAGACACGCAGCAGGGACATGCAGCGGGGCCGCTCAACGGCGCGGCCCGGCAAGGGCGTTCAGCAAGGGCGCCCGGCAGGCGGTTTCAACAGGGGCGGGGGCCGGCCGATGGCGACGGACACGAGCGAGGGCGCCCGGCCGGGTCCCACGGCCGCTGCCACCGGACACAGACCGCTCCCCGGCCCTCCCGTGGCCGCCGCCGCCTTCCGCTTCGCGCCCGCCGTCTCGCCCCGCACACTGCTCTCCCGGGCCCTGTCGGTGCCGCTCGCGCTCGGGCTCTCGCTGGTACTGCCGCTGATCGTCGCCGTACAGCCGGGCGACGGGGCCCATGACGCCGCGTACTGGCTCCAGCTCACCCTGACCGTGTACGCGGGGGCCAGACTCTCCGGGATGGTGCTGACCAGCCACCGCAAGCTGCTCCAGGGCTCGTTCTGGCTCTTCGTCTACATGGCGATGGGCGTGGCGCCCCTGGCCCAGGCGGTGCTCGGCAAGGTGCCGACACCGGTGGTGGGGCCGCGCTCCGATGTGACGGAGGCGGTGGCGCTGGTCCTCATCGGCTGCGCCGCCTTCGACGTGGGCGCGCTGCTCGCCCGGCACCGGCCCGGTGGCAGAGGCCGCGGTGAGACCCGGCCCGCGCTGGTGCACAGGCGGCGGCTGTATCTGCTGGTCGTGGTGGCCTTCGTGTGCAGCGCGGCGCTCATCGTCAAACTGGGCGGGCCCGCCGTCTTCTTCAGCAGCCGCCAGGAGATCATCGCCGGGATCGAGGAGGCGGGCATTTCGCAGGCCGACTCCCAGGCCGGCCAGGCGCTGCTGCGCGGCTTCGGCACGGTCCCCGCGCTCTTCGCACTGCTCGCGTACACCCGCTGGCTCGTCACCTCGCGGCGGGCCAGGAGGTCCCCCGCCGTGATCGCGGTCTGGATCGCACTGGCAGGGCTGAACACGGTGGTGAACAACCCGATCTCCAACCCGCGTTACTGGTTCCTGACCGTTCTGCTCGCACTGCTCTTCACACTGTTCCCGGTCAGTGCGGCGATGTACCGCTCGGCGCTCAGCCTGGGGGTGGTGGTGGCGCTGGTGGTCTTCCCGTTCGCCGACCGCTTCCGCTACGACGAGCAGAACTACCGCCCGGTGGAGACCACTTCGGTCCTTGAGCCGCTGGCGCTCAAGGACTACGACCAGATCGGTATGTTCGCCAACACCATCACCTTCGAGCGGTCCGGGGTGGGACACCTCTACGGCAGACAGCTGGCCGGTTCGATCCTGTTCGCGGTCCCGCGCTCGGTGTGGCACGGCAAGCCGCACGACACCGGGGTGATGGTCGGTGAGTGGATGGACGCGGTCAACACCAATCTCTCCTCACCGGTCTGGGCGGAGCTGTGGATCGACTTCGGTCCCGCCGGGATGACGCTGGGGCTGCTCGCGATGGGGTACGCCGCAGCCCGGGTGGACCGGCGGTACGCCCGCCGCGCCGTCCGGCGTACGCCTCCCGGGAGCCTGATCTCGCTGGTGGTGCCGCTCGTCGCCGGTTACTCGTTCATCCTGCTGCGCGGGCCGCTGCTCCAGGCGTCGGGCCGGGTGGCCATCGCGGTCATCTGTATCGCGATGGTCACCACCTACCGTCAGGACAGGGGTGCGGCGCTGCGCTGAGCGCCGCCGCCGGTGACCGGCTCGGCCGCCGGGCCCGGCCGGGCGACCCGCGTCCAGGCGGCGACCGCCTTGAGCGCGGAGCCCGCGGCGAGCCCCCAGGCCGCGCCCATGGCGCCGCCGAGCGGATAGCCCCCGAGCATCAGCACCACGGAGACCAGCGAGAACACCACCTGGAGCGAGAGGGTGGCACGCGGGCTGAGCACCCGGAGCGTGACCAGTGCGCAGGTCCCCAGCGCCATCACCGCGTACTGGCTGCCGGTCGCGGGCAGCAGCGCGGAGGCCGACTGCCAGGTGGCTCCCAGGAGTTGGCGCCCCATCCGGTCGGGCAGCGCGTAGAGGACCGCGGCCCAGCCGAAGGCCACCGCGGCCAGTACGCAGCCCAGGAGGGCGGCGGCGCGTGCGATGGCGCGCCGGCCGCCCAGACGGCCGAGGACCGGCGGACCGAAGGCGTTGACCGAGTTGAACAGCACGTTGAGCGGGCCGAAGAGGGTCGTGGCGCCGCGCAGCGCGCCCACGGCCAGCGGGCTGGCGAAGAGACCGAGGCCGAGTACGGCCAGCTGGCTGGAGGCGTTGCCGACGGCGAACTCGACGACGAACCGCATCCCGAGGTGACCGCGCCGCAGATAGCGCCGCACCTGCGTGGCGGCCCCGCGCACCAGGGGCCGCAGCAGCAGCAGACCGGCCAGCAGCGCCGGGACGGCGGAGAGGCCCCAGACGGCCACCAGGCGGGCGGGGGCCGCGTGGTGGGGCTGGAGCAGCAGGGCGGGCACCACACAGAGCAGCCGCAGCACATCGGCGGCGAGTGCGCGGTGCGGCTGCTGCAGTGCGGAGAAGGAGTAGCGAAGGCCGTCCTGGAGCAGCACGAAGGGCAGTACGAGGCCCAGGGCCAGGAAGGTGTGTCCGGTACTGCCGCCGACGGCCGCGCCGCCCACCGCGAGCAGCGCACCCGCGGCAACCGAGGCGCAGGCGGTGAAGGCGGCGGCCGACCGGCAGGCCGATGCGAGCGCCGCGGGGTCGCCGCGCTCCAGTACGACGGCCTGGCCGACGTACGACATATTGAGGCCGAGCAGCACCGTGAACGTCAGGTAGACCATCGAGAACGCGGCGAACCCGGCGGTGGTGGAGACCCGCGCCGCCATCACCAGGACCAGGATGTTGGTCAGGCTGGAAGCAGCCTGGTCCAGCACCGAGGCGGCGACGATGGCCGAGCGTCTCACCGGTCCCCGGCGCGGATGGTGCGCAGGGCGACGGTGTCGTCCCCGGCGGGAACGTGCGGTGCCGCCGGGTACGCAGCCGGAAGCTGCGGCGCCGTCCCCGGCGGCAGGGGTCTGCCCGATGCCCGGCTGCCTCCGCCCCGGTGTCCGGATCTGGCGGCGGTACGGCGGCCGGGCCTGCGGGGCGCCGAGTGGGTGACGGCGCCCAGGACGGTGCCGCCCGCGCCGGTGATCAGCTCGCGGATGCGGACGAGTTCGGCCCGGTGCACGGCGCGCGGGTCGCACACGATCAGCACCCCGTCCACCCGGTCGACCAGGGCCAGGGCGTCGGCGTAGGCGAGGACGGGCGGGGCGAGTACGACGACCGTCGCGTTCGGCGAGTCGGCCTCCTCGATCAGCCGCGACACCCGGGGCGATGTGAGGGCGCGTGCCACATTGCGTACCCGCTCCCCCGGGATCAGGTCGAAGGCGCCCGACTCGCCCGCGTCGACCTGGAGCTGGCGCGGGCCTGGCCAGCCGGACTCGTCGAAGTCGGGCGGCAGGCTCCACCCTGGACGGCTGGGGGCGTTGGCGCGCAGCCGGCCGGTGAGGGAGGGGGTACGCAGATCGGCCTCGACGAGCAGCACGTCCTTGCCGGTCTCGGCGAACGACGCGGCCAGATTGGACGCCACGGCCGCCGCCGCTTCGCTGTTGGCCCCGCGCGGGGCCGCGACGAGCAGCCTGCGCCGGTCGGCGAAACGCTGGTCGTAGGCGAGCCGGAAGGCGACCGATCGGTACTCCTCGGCGAGGCGGGAGTCCGACTGGTCCACGGCGAGCAGCGGACCGCCGTCGGAGACGCGTGGCAGGGAGCCCAGAACGGGGGCCCGTACCGCGCGGGCGACGTCGCCCGACGAGCGGGGCGAGGGGTCGAAGACCAGCCGGACCCAGGCGGCGAGCAGTCCGAGCGCGATCCCGACGGCGCCGCCGACGCCCAGCGAGACGACAAGGCCGAGCCCGCTGGAGGCGCTGGGGGGAACGGCCTTGACGATGACGGTGCCGGCCGTCATGTCGAGCGCCTTGAGGCTGGCTATCTGGCTGTTGAGCGTGCCGACCTTGCTGAGCAGGTCGTCGTTGCGGGCCCGGGAGGAGTCGGGTGCCCCGCTGCCCTCGGCGGCCAGCTGCTTGGCCAGGTCGTTCTGCTCCTTGGCGATCGGGTTCAGCTGGTTCTGGGACTTCTTGACCATGCTGTCGCGCAGTTCGCCCCACTGCTTCTTGCGCAGATCGAGGTAGGCCTTGGTGACGGCGTTGGCCCGGCGGGCCGCTTCCCCGGGCGAGGACGTCGTATAGGTGAAGTGGAGCACCATGGTCTGCGGCGGGTTGGTGACCTGGAGGCCGCGCTGGAAGGCGGCCAGCTGACTGTCCGGCAGGCCGAGTGCCCGTACGGCGACTTCGGCGACGCTGCTGCTGACCGCAGTCTGCCGCTCCGTGCCCATATTGATGGTCTTGTCCACCGAAAGGGCCGGGTTGAAGGGGTCGTTGGTGGGGGCGCGCAGCCGGATGTCACTGGCGGCGGCGTAGCTCTGGGCCGATGTCACCCCGAGCCAGGCACCGCCGAGCAGGCCGACCCCGATGCCCAGGCCGATGAGACGGCGGTAGCGCAGCAGTTGTCTGAACTGGTCCCTCAGCAGGTCCGGTTCGTCGTCCCTCGCCGCGGAAGCGTGCGTGTCCGTCACGTCTGTGGACCCCCCAAGGCCTCATCGATCAGTGCGTCGATCCGCGCCAGTCCCGCGTCCCTCGACAAGTGGGACGCCACATGACGCGGCCCCTCAGCCCCCAGAGCATCGGCGTTCACCGGATCTGCCGCGAGTCTACGCACCGCGGCCAGCAGCGCGTCCGGATCCTCCGGGGAAACGAGCACCCCGGCTCCGGATCTGAGCACCTCCTGCGCGGTGCCGCCCCCGGCGGCCACGGACGCGACCACCGGCCGTCCGGAGGCGAAGTACGAGGTCAGCTTGGACGGGACGCTCATGTCGAGCACCGACGCCCGCTGGGTGACGGCCAGCACGTCGGCCGCTGCGAGAATGTCCGGGAATTCGCCGTCTTCGGCGGGTGGCAGGAACTCCAGATTCGGTACGTCCGACGCGAGTGCGGCCAGTGTCCCGCGCTGATTGCCGTCGCCCATCAGCACCACGCGCAGAGCCGGATCGCGCCGGGCGGACTCGACCAGGACGTCGAGCCCCTGCTTGAGCCCCATGTTCCCGGAGTGCAGGACGACGGTCTCGCCCGCGCGCCAGCCGAGGCGGGCCCGGCTCTCCGTTCGTGGCCGCGAAGGCCCCGGTATGTGGTTCCAGTTGGGCACGAGCCGGATCCGGCCGGGGTCCACGCCCATGGCCCGCACCTTCTCGGTGAAGGTCTCATGGATCACCCCCACCAGGGTGGCGCGGCGCAGTGCGTACGCTTCGGCACGCTCGGCGAGGGCGGCGGCGCGGTCCCCGCCGCGTATCCCGCTCTGCGCGGCCGCGGCGCCCATCAGGTCCTGCACCACGGGGACGTACGGCACCTTCCAGCGCGCCGCGAGCCGGGCCCCGAGCACGCCGCCCGCGAGGCTGGGCAGCTGGGCCAGTACGGCGTCCGGGCGGCCGGTGCGGGGCGGCGCGGCCAGCCCGTGCACCAGGACCGTGGCCTCGAAGAGCGCCCGCCGGGCGGCGGTCTGCCGGGGCGGCACGGTGTGCCGTCTGCGGTGCACCCGTACCCCCGCGCGCTCCTCGGTGCGGCGCCAGACTCCGGCGTAGGCCGGGTCGACGGACCAGGACGGGTAGTGCGGCATCCCGGTGAGCACATGGGTCTCATGGCCGCATCGGGCCCAGTGTTCGGCTATCTGTGTGGCGTACGGGCCGATGCCCGCGTGCTCGGGCGCGTAGTTGGTGGACACCAGCAGCAGCCGGCGCCGGATCGCGGCCTGTTCGTCGTTGCGTCGCGTCTGTGTCACGCGGCGGATCCTTCCCCCCAGAGGTGAACCCCGTTGCTCACCCCGATCGTTCACTCATCCTGAACGGAATGTGCACGCTATCGTCAGTACCTTCCACCACACCGGGGGGTGTGGTTCGCTGGGGGGTTCAGTCATGACGGCAGGCAAACCGTACCGGGTCGGATACGCGCCCGGTGCTTACGATCTCTTCCACATCGGTCACCTCAACATCCTTCGTCACGCGCGCAGTCAGTGCGACTACCTGGTCGCCGGGGTGGTGTCCGACGAGATGGCGGAGCGGGCCAAGGGGCGGCGCCCGATGATCCCGCTGGTGGAGCGGCTGGAGATCGTCCGCAGTGTCAAGTACGTGGACGCGGCGTTCGTGGAGACCGTCGCGGACAAGGTCGAGACCTGGCGGCAGGTCCGCTTCGACGTCCTGTTCAAGGGGGACGACTGGCGGGGCACCGCGAAGGGCGAGAAGCTGGAGCGGGACTTCGCGGCGGTGGGCGTGGAGATCGTCTACTTCCCGTACACGGTGCACACGTCGAGTACGCAGTTGCGCCGCGCACTCGACGTACTGGCCGCGCCCGAGCCGCAGTTCAGCGCCGAACTGCGCTCAGTTCCCGGAACCACTTCGTGAGGAAGGCCGCCAGGAACAGCGCGCTCGCCGCGCCGAGCGCCGTGTAGGCCCAGCGGAATCCGGGACCGGCGCCGAGCAGCAGGAAGACCAGGCAGAAGATCCCGTGGTCGACGGGGAGCAGCGCGACCGCGCGCAGCCGGGACGGTGCGGCGGCCGGGCTGCCCGGGACCGGCCGGGGGGTGAGTTTCTCGGTGAGCAGTCCGCCGAAGAAGGTGACGACGGCGGCGAACTGGAAGCCGAGGGGCACCAGCAGCCAGGCGTCGTCCGCCACCCCGAAGTGGCCGGGGTGACGGTAGAAGGCGATGAGTACGGCGGAGTGCAGTGCGGTGATCTTCGCGCAGTCCACGACGTGGTCGAGCCACTCCCCCGCCGCGCTGCCGCCGCCGCGCAGCCGCGCCAGCTGTCCATCGGCGGAGTCGAAGGCGAACCCCACGGCGAGTCCGGCCCAGACGGCGATGCCCTGGCCCCAGGACGGCCCGCCCAGCGCCACTCCGGCCACCGCGGCGAAGCTGAACACGGCGCTTACCAGCGTGACCTGATTGGGACTCAGCCCCAGAGCGTGTGATCCGGCTGCCAGCCAGCGGCCGGCCGGCCGGTTCACATAGCGGGAGTAGAGCGACACTCCCTTGGCGGACTTCTGCGCCGTCCGCAGTTCGAGCAGCGCGGTACCCACGGATCCCATGGCCCCCCCAGGTCATTTTCACAACGTCTGAACATCATCGCAGGTGTCCGGCCACCTTCAAGACGGTGCGGTATGCCGTGCCGGTGGGGGCGTGTCGTGGGCGGCGGTGGCATCCCGGCTCGTTCAACGAACGTCGTCCCTCAGCCACGAACTAAGCTCCATGAGGGGAACGCAGTTCGCACCGAGGTACGGTGAGCCCATGCCCATGGATCCGGAACAGCGCCGCGCCGCCCGGCACGCCCAGCCCGCCGCTCCCCCGGCGCAGCCGAAGCGCCGCAAGGAGCCGATCACCGTCGACCGGATCACCGATGCGGCGCTCCAGGTCGTCGCCTCCCAGGGCTATGACGCGCTCACGATGCGCAGCGTCGCCGGTGTACTCGACACAGGACCCGCCTCGCTCTACGCCCACGTGGTCAACAAGGCCGACATCGACGAACTGATCATCGGCCGGCTCTGTGCCCGGCTGACCCTGCCCGAACCCGATCCGGCCGCATGGCGCGAGCAGATCCTCGATGTCTGCGCCCAGATCCGTGACCAGTATCTGGAGTACCCCGGCATCTCACGCGCCGCGCTGGCCATGGCCGCCACCAACCTCGACGTACTGCGCGTCAACGAGGGGATGCTGGCCATCCTGCTCGCCGGCGGTGTCGAACCGCAGACGGCGGCCTGGGCGATCGACGCCCTCTCGCTCTACGTCAGCGCCTACGCACTGGAGACCTCGCTGGTCGCGCAGCGGCAGAGCAGACAGGACGACAGCTGGGTCGTCGGCCGCGACGAGCTGGTGCGCCGTTTCACGGCGCTGCCCGCCGACAGGTTCCCCCGGATCCGGCGCTACGCGGCCGAGCTGACCTCCGGCACCGGACATGAACGGTTCGATTTCACCCTCGGCCTGATCGTCGACAACGTCGCCATGACCCGGCCCACGCCTCCGTCCGGCTGAGAGCGCCGCACCGGCTCACCGCAGGGACAGCTGCCCGTCGAGTGCGCGGGCCAGGGCCGGCGCCGTCCGCACCGAAGCACCCCGGCGGAACGCATCGGCGTACGCCTCGTCCCCGATGGCGGCCCGCGCGGCACGCTCGCACTCCTCGCGTACGGGGCCGAGCTCGGGGGTGCCGCGCTGCGGGTGTCCGACCGTGCGCCAGTACGCCTGGCTGGTCCCGGAGACCAGGGCGGCGCGTTCACCGTCGCCCCGCGCCGCCAGGGCTGCCGCGAGGACGTCCAGGCCCAGGGCGATACCGAAGGCGTCCCCGATGTGCCGCTTGCCCATGAGCATCGACCGCGCATGGGCCGCAGAGTCGCCCGGCCGGTCCTGGAAGAGCGCGATCAGCGCGAGCTGGTACTCGGTGTACGAGCGGGTCCACCAGTCCCCTGTCCCGGCGCACACGTCACGCAACTCGGTGGCGAGAAACCGTGCTTCGCCGAGCAGACCGAGCCCGGTGAGCGCGAACACCTCGACCAGCCGGCACTTGCGGCGGGACGCCGAGTCCTCCGTCATACCGGCGGAGGCCGGCAGCCGGACGGCCACGGTGTGCGCCGCCAGCGGTCGGCCCGCCATCAGGTGGCTGAGGCCGAGGAGATACCCGGCGGCGAGCGACGCCTCCGTGCTCTCCCCCTGCTGTGCGTCCTCGTCGCACCGGAGTCCCAGGTCGTGCGCCAGGTCGTGCTCACCCTGGAGCAGCGCGTTCACCCCGAGCACCCACTGTGCCCTGCCACGGACCGGCCCCGGCACCGGGTGGAGGGCCAGCGCGCGCTCCACGTAGCCGCGCAGTTCGTGCAGATGGCCGCAGCAGCTCCAGTAGAAGCCGACCAGACCGATCAGTTCGAGCGCGCGCCCGGGGTCGGTGACCAGCAGCCGTTCCATCGCGGTGCAGAGGTCGATGTGTACGTCGGCGACCCGCCGGTACCACTCGCTCTGTCCGGGGCTCAGCCAGCCCGCGTCGGCAGCGCGCGCGAGGTCCAGACAGAAGGCGGCGTGACGCTCGGCCACCGCCTCGGCCTCGCCCAGCTCCGCGATCCACATCCGGCCGTACTCACGGACGGTGTCGAGCATGCGGTACCGGGCGCCGTCCCGGCCGACGACCGACTTCTCGGTGAGCCCGCGCAGCGCGCGGTCGACCTCGGCGGCCGGGAGCGGCCCGCCGGAGCAGACGGCACGGGCGGACTCCGCGTCGAAGGGGCCGCGGAAGACGGACAGCCGTGCCCAGAGGAGCCGTTCGAGCGGTTCGCACAGTTCGTGGCTCCAGCCGATGGCGGTCCGCAGGGTCCGGTGCCGCGGGGGCTGGTGCCGCAGGGTCCGCAGGCGCGGCGCCCCGGCCCGCTCGCCGAGCACCAGTGTCTCGAAGCGGGAGGACAGCATCTCGGCCACCTTCTCCACCGAGCTGCCCCGGAGCTGGGCGACGGCCAGTTCCAGTGCCAGTGGGATGCCTTCGAGCTGACGGCAGATGCCGGTGGCCGCAGCGACGGTGCGCGGATCCGCCAACGAGAGTCCGGGCACGGCCTGTTCGGCCCGTTCGGTGAAGAGGGTGAGCGCCGCCCGGTCGCCGTCGACCTCCAGCGGCGCGATCTCGACCACGTGCTCACCGCGGACTCCGAGCGCCTGGCGGCTGGTCGCCAGCACCGTGAGTCCGGGGGCCGTGGTGAGGAGGTCCCCCACCAGGCTACGGCAGGAACCGATCAGGTGTTCGCAGGAGTCGAGCACCAGCAGCCCCTGCTTGTCGGCGAGCCATTCGCAGAGCGCGTCGGCCAGGTTGCGCGTCGTGTGGTCGGAGAGCCCGACGGCATCACAGACGGTGGGCAGCAGCAGCTGCTCGCCGGAGACCGGTGAGAGGTCCGCCCACCACGCACCGTCGGGGCACTCCGGTGCCGCGAGGCCCGCCGCACGGAGCGCGAGGCGGCTCTTGCCCACCCCGCCGATCCCGGTCAGCGTGATCAGCCGGTACCCCGCGAGGGCGTTCCGCAGATGGCCCAACTCGTTCTCTCGTCCCACGAGGCGCGTGGCCTCATGGGGAAGGTAGCCCGCCACCGGACCAGTGTGTCCTACTCCGGGCGCCCCCGGCACCGCAGGGCGCGTCACCGGGAGGGAGCGGGCGAACACCGTTCCGGCGCGGCGTCGTTGAGGTACCGGTGCCGCGCCGCGTCGGTGCTCGACAACGCCGGGGAAGTGACGGAGGTTGTGGTGGGCACCGCCCACCGCACCGCGGCCGCCGGCGCACACGGCCGCCACCGCACCGCAGCCGCCACCGCACCACCCGCACAGCCACGGAGCCGGGAGCCCCAGTGAACTCAGCACGCCGCACAGGCACTTGTCGTGGAGTACGACGGCTGATCGGGGCCGTGCTCGCCGCGGCCGCGCTCACCGCCTCGGCGACGGCAGCCGGTCTCACCTCCGCGGCGGCCGACGCCGGAGGCCCGGCGCGCCCGGCCCGCCAGGTCTATGTGGCGCTGGGCGATTCGATGGCGGCGGGCCCGTTCGTACCGCGCGGCACGGGGCCGGTCGCCTGCGGACGTTCGACCCGCAACTACCCGCACCGGCTGGCCGCCCTGATCAGGGCGGACGTGTTCCGCGATGTCACCTGCAGCGGCGCGAGGACCGGCGACATGACCGCTCCCCAGCGGCTCTCCGTCCTCGGCACGGACGCGGGCACCGCGCCGCCCCAGATCGACGCGCTGAGCCCCGGTACGACGCTGGTGACCCTGACCGTCGGCGGGAACGACGCCGGTCTGGTGGGTGTCGCGGGCAGCTGTGTGCGGCTCAGCGCGCTCGGCGGGCACTGCCAGGACACCTACGTCAGGGACGGGGTCGACGAGGAGGCGGCCCGCATCGACAGCCTGGGCCCGAAGCTCGCCACCGTACTGGACGCCGTACACCGCCGTTCGCCCGCGGCCAGGGTGCTGGTCACCGGGTACGGGGATTACCTCAGGGCGGGCGGCTGCTGGCCGGCGGTGCCGCTGCTCAGCAGCGACGCGGACTGGTTCCAGGCCGGTATCGACCGGATGAACAGGGTGATCGCGGCGGTCTCCGCGGCGCACGGCGCCGAGTACGTCGACGTCCGCACCCCGAGCAAGGGCCACGACGCCTGCCGGGCACCCCACGCCAAGTGGGTGGAGGGCTTCCTGCCCACCGCGGCGGCTGCGCCGCTGCACCCCAACGCCCGGGGCGAGCGGGCGTACGCGGATGTCATCCACGCCAGGATGGCGCACTGACGAAACACACTGACGGGGCGCACCGACGGAGACAGGCAGGCGCACCGGCTGGGACGCCCGGGATCAGGCAGGGACACCCGGAACCGGCGCTCGGGAGCGGGACCGCCGGGCGGGGTTCCGGGCCACTGGCTGTCACACAGGTCCATCGTCCATACTGCGCACCGTGGAACAGCACATAGGTCCGAAGAGCCCGCTTCCCGTGCAAGCCGCCGCGACCGATCCGGCGTACGTCCCCGGCCTGATGCCGCCGCCTGCCGAGGCCCCGACGGCCGGGCCCGAACCCGCCGACGGGGAGGCTGCGGAGCACATGGAGGCGGCAGCCGACGCGGCGGCGCCGCAGGACCCGGGCGGCGACAGCGCACCGGAGGAGACGAAGGCGCCGGAGAGGGCCGCGGAAGCGGTGGAGACCGGTGCGGGGGACGGCGCCGGTGAGCACGGAGACTCCGGCCCGCACGACACGGAGCCCGGGAGCGGGGCCGGGGAGGCCCCGGCGTTCGAGGTCTCCGACCGCCGCTCGGCGATCATCGCCAACCGTACGGGCGTGGTGCTCCGACTGGACGACCAGGAGGCCGAGTTCGACTGGGCCGAGATCGGCGCCGTCGAGTTCCGGACCGCCAAGTACGGGCGACGGCTGACCCTCTTCGTCCATATGCCGAACCGCCACACGTACCAGGCCGATGTCGCGGCGTCCGGCCGGGACGAGCTCAAGCAGTGGGCGGAGCAGCTCGACACGGTCCTGGACTCCTACTTCGAGGAGTGATCCCGGGCGCCCGCCCGCACCTCCCCGGGCGCCGGCCGGCGCTTCCCGGACGCCCGCCGGCGCCTCCCGACGCGGTGTCCGGGCACCGCCTCCGCATACGAGAACCGCACCCCTGTGCCCTGACCGGTGCCACTTCCGCATGACAGGTGCGTCCGTTCGGCTGGGGCCTGGCGGGGCGGCTTCCGGATGTCCCTCCTAACCGATATGCATGTCCTTGCCCATGTAGTTGTCGAATTAGGAGTCTCTATGCGTCTTCGCAGCATGCTCGTCGCCGGCGCCTTCGCCGCCTCCGCGGTTCTGGGCGGCGCGGCGTCCGCCTCGGCCCTCGACTACGGCCACGACCACGGTCATCACCACCACCACGGCGTCGCCGCCGCGGGTGGCTTCGAGAAGGAAGCCAGTGGCATCTACTACCACAACCTCGGTGGCCCGGCGGGCATCACGGACGCCGGCGCCTACAAGGACATGAGCAAGGGCTGGTTCGCGTTCCTGGCTCACTGATCAGGACAGACCAACGCCCCCGGTACCGCAGCGTCGCGGTACCGGGGGCGTCGGTCTGTCCGGACGTGGGGGGGGGGGGGGGGGCGGCCGGGGGGGGGGGGGGGGG
>NZ_JBHYWP010000067.1:0-2535 GCF_042751845.1 Streptomyces sp. NPDC059398
GGGTTGTATTCGGGCGTTCCGACAACGCGGTGAGGTGCCGTAGCTGTCGTCGCGCGCCCGCCAGGGATTGCGGGACAGCACTTAGGGGCGGCGTAACGGCTCAGTGCCGTCCCGCCGCCCCCGGTCGTACCGGAACCTGCTTCAGTTCTGTGCTTCGGATGCGCTCTTGGCGCTGTCGCCGCGGATCCACTCGCTGAGCTTCCGCCGCGGGTGGCGGACCACCACGTCGCCGCCCTTGAGGCGCCCGGTGACGTTCACCAGGAGTTCGACCGGCGCCTCCGCGTCGGATGCGGGATTGCGGTACTTGACCTCTCCCACCCCCACGGTCAGGTCGTCGGTGCGGACCACGATGCCCGGCCGGACGACCAGGATCAGGTTCCCGCCGATGCTGATCCGGGCGTCGATGTCCAGCTTGTCGTAGCCGATCACGGCCTCGGTGAAGTCGAGTTTGACGTCCCCTCCGTGCATCCGGATGTCCAGGTGGCGCGGGACCTCCCAGGTGCCGGAGCGGTGCAGGGTGCCCCAGCGCTGGTCGATCTCCACGACGTCCTTGGGACGTTCGGGCCGTTTCTCCGGATCGCCGGGAACGGGTGAGACCGGCAGATCGCGGGTCAGCCGGGCGAGTTCGCTGATGGTCCGGGCGTTCAGCGCGGCCTCGACCCGTTCGCTGACCTCATCGGAGGTCAGCCGGCCGTCCCCGGCGGCGTCCCGCAGGATCTCCACCACCTGGTCGCGGTCCGCGTCCGAAGCCCGCATGGCTGCCTGCGTGTTCTCCACGCCGTCATCGGTCGACGACTTGTCATCACTCATGCGGCCAAGCCTCTCCTTCCTCAGGCGGAACCTCAAGGTCCGGAATCCGGCCACCCCGCCGAGGCCCTGTACGCAGCGGTTCCGTCCACCGATGTTCAACTGCCGACCGTGCGCGCGTGAACGGACCCGCCACTCCACGGGCGACCGGCGGCCCGCCACGGGCCGGTGCGGAAAGCGGGCGGCCGGTGTTCGGACGGCGGCTCGGGCGGGACCCGCCGGGCTGCCGGAGCACCGCGGGGCCAACACCCCCGGCTGCCCGACCGGTTGCCGTACGGGGCGGTCGGGCCGGTTGAACGACACGACGTACGGTGACCGCCCGTCTAGCGTGTGGCGCACAGACCGCACCTGCGCAGCAGTACTGCTGTGCCCGGTCTGCGGCGCGACAGGTCGCGACTGCCGCCTCCGGCCGGCGCCACCCGCAGCGGCCGGCCGAGTGCCGTCGGCAGTGCACACCGCCGTCCGGACCACCCGGCGCCGCGCACCGCACGACGGCACCAGGACGGCACGGCGTGGCGGCTCCCGGCGTACGGCGGGGACGACCGACACCGGCCCGGCGTCGGCGGCGCGCCGTCCGGCCAGAGCGATTGGGGAACCTGTAAATGTCGTTGATGAGCCTGGTCATGGGGGCCATGGCCTCCTCGGCGGTCGGCACCGCGGCCCAACTGGGCATCGCGGACGTGCTGGCGGACGGCCCCGCCACCGTTCCCGAGCTGGCCAAAGCCGTCGATGCGGACGCCGAATCGCTCGGCTCCGTGCTGCAGGCCCTGACCGCGCTCGGGGTGTTCGCCCGGGACGAGGAGGGCCGGTACGTCAACTCGCCGCTCTCCGAGCAGCTGAGGAGCGACCACCCGGAGTCGGTACGGAACCTGGCCGCGCTCCTGTGCGGCCTCTACGGTCACGCCGCGACCGGCGGGCTCACCGAGGCGGTTCGGACCGGGAAGTCGGTGATGCCCTGCGCGTTCGGCGTCCCGCTCTATGAGTACCTGGACCAGAACCCGGAGAGCGCCCGGATATTCGACCGCGCCATGCAGGACTGGGCCCGGCCGATCGGCACCATCCTGGCCGAGCATGTTCCGTTCGGGAATGTGCGCACCGTGGTCGACGTCGGCGGCGGCAACGGCACCCTGCTCAAGGCCGTCCTCACGGCTCACCCGCACCTGCGCGGCGTCTGTGTGGACCGCCCCGACACCTGCCGCAGGGCCGAGGCCGAGCTCGCCGCTTCGGGCGAGCCGGACCTCGTCCGCCGGCTCACCTTCCAGCCTGCGGACATCCTGCACGAGGTCCCCGCCGGCGGTGACCTCTACATCCTCAAGAACGTTCTGCACGACTGGAGTTCGGAGAGCGGCGTACAGATCCTGCGGAACATCCGCAAGGCGGTGGCCGATACTGTCAACACCACTGACGGCCCGACAGAGGAGGGCCCGAAGCTTCTGGTCATCGACCCGCTGGTGGAGCATGACTCCGGGGCCGCGTTCCGCAACCTGATCAAGATGGTGGTCGGCGAGGCCCGGACCCGTGAGCGCAGCGAGGCCGATATGCGCCGGGAGGCGGTGGAGGCGGGCTTCCAGGTCCTGTCCATCACCCCGTGTCCGGCGGATCTCAGTATCACCGCCTGCGTCCCGGCCTAGGTACCACGGCCTGGGCCCCCCCCACGCCGCCGCCACACTCACACCCCCCGCCGGGGGGGGGGGGGGGATGTGGGGGGTGGGGGGGCGGCCCCCGAGA
>NZ_JBHYWP010000067.1:2545-45263 GCF_042751845.1 Streptomyces sp. NPDC059398
CGCGGCGCGCGCGGCCCCGCAGCCCGCCGCGGCCCCCCGCGGTCTAGCCCCGATCGGGGGGGCGCGGCGCGGGCGCCCGGGGGTTCGGGGCGGGGTTCGGGGCTGCCGGCCCGGTCGCCGAGCGGCCGGCCTGCCCGGTCAGGGCGCGGCGTTCTCAGTGACCGGCCTCTCGTCGGACGCGGGGCGGGGCGCCGTGGCAGGCGCCCGCAGCAGAGTGGCGGCGAGGAGGAGAGCGACGGCGACGAGGCCCGAGCCGGTACGGAAGGCGAGCTGGTAACCGCCCGTCAGCGCCGAGGCCGTGCTCGCACCGTCGCCCAGCATGGCATCCGTACGCGAGGCGGCGAGCGTGCTGAGGACGGCGAGGCCGAAGGCGCTGCCGATCTGCTGCATGGTGTTGAACATGCCGGATGCGACCCCCGAGTCCTGGGGCGTGGCCGCCGACATCGCAAGGGTGGCCAGCGCCGGCATCGCGAGACCGAAGCCGACGCCGAGCGGCAGCAGTGCGGGCAGGACGTCCACGACGTAGCTCCCGCCTGCCGGTGCGCGGCCGAGCAGGGCGAGACCCGCAACGATGAGCGAGAGTCCCGGAAGAAGTACGGCACGGGGGCCGAAGCGCGAGATCAGCTTGGGCGAGAGGCGGAGGGACAGCACGCCGATCGCGACCGAGACCGGGAAGACTCCCAGGCCGGTGCGTATCCCGTCGAGGCCGAGCACCTTCTGCAGGTAGAGCACGCACAGGAATTGGAAGCTGAACATCCCGGCCACCATGAGGGCCTGGATGCCCATCGCCCCCGAGACGTTGCGCGAGCGGAAGACGCGGAGCGGCAGGAGCGGGTGGGACGCCTTCGCCTGCTGTGCGACGAAGGCCAGGAACAGGGCGAGTGCCCCGGCGCCGAAGCTCAGCGTACGTAGGGAAGTCCAGCCGTGACCGGTGGTCCCGACGATCGTGCAGATGCCGAGCATCAGCGCGGACGTGGCCAGGAGCGCGCCCGGGAAGTCGGTCCCCTTGTCGAGGCCGACGCCGTACTCGGAAGCGAGCAGGCGTCCGGCCAGCAGCGCGGCCACGATGCCGATCGGTACGTTGACGAAGAAGATCCAGTGCCAGCCGACGGTCTGTGTCAGCGCGCCGCCGGCGAGGAGGCCCAAGGAGCCGCCGGCGGACTGGACGAAGCTGTAGACGCCGATGGCCTTGGCCCGCTCCTTCGGCTGCGGGAAGAGGGTCACGACCATGCCGAGCGTGACAGCGGAGGCCACCGCGCCGCCGATGCCCTGGAGGAACCGGGAGGCGAGCAGCATCGCCGGGCCCTGGGACACACCGCACAGCAGCGAGGCAGCCGTGAAGACGCCCAGACCGGTGATGAAGACGCGCTTGCGTCCGATGAGGTCGCCGAGCCGTCCGGAGAGCAGCAGCAGGCCGCCGAAGGGGACCAGATACGCGTTGACCACCCAGGCCAGCCCCGACGGGGAGAAGCCGAGGTCCCGCTGGACGGAGGGCAGCGCCACGCTCACGACGGTCCCGTCGAGGATGACCATCAACTGGCCTGCGCAGAGTACGGCCAGGGCCGGCCAGGGCGATGTCTGTGCTGACGCGTCGGTTCTCCGCACGGGGATCCCTTCCTTTGGTGCACGACTTGTTACAGCAGTCACCCTCTGTAACCATGGCGTGCGGCGGAAGGAGGCACTTTTATGTCACGCAGTCACACCGATGTGTCCGACCAGGTCAGCAACGAGACGTGCCCGCTCACCGAGGTCCTCGACCGCGTCGCGGGCAAATGGAGCATCGGGATCCTCGTCGCCGCCGCGCACGGCCCCGTACGGTTCACCGAGCTGGAACGCACCATCACCGGCATCAGCCGACGCATGCTCACCTTGAATCTGCGCAAGCTGGAACGTGACGGCCTGCTCATCAGGACCGTCTACCCCACCGTCCCGCCCAAGGTGGAGTACAGCCTCACGCCCATGGCCCGCGAACTCCACGCAAGCCTCACCGGGCTCGTCGGCTGGGCGGAACGCCACCGGGCCGACATCACCGCCGCCCGCGCCACCTACGACGCCGCCTCCGCACCCGCTCTCTGACGCCTGCCGAATGAGCGCCGGCAGAACACCCCGCCGTCCCGCGAAACGGCTCCGACCGTGCGGCGGGGGGCGATACTGATAGCAAGCGCGGCAGTCGCCCCGCCGCCGGACCTGGCCCCGGACAGGACGTGGCCGCCCACACCGACGCGGACGCCGACGCCGACAGCAGCGACACGCCGCGCTGCCGAAGCCTCCGAGGGGAGCCATTCATGACCACGGCGAAAGACCTGTTCCTCACCGCCATGGACTCGAAGCGTCCCGTGGGACAGGGCGACCTGTCGCTCGCTCTCGCGGGAGCCGAGCTGATCGACCTCATCGATACGGAGGCGGTCGCCGTGGACGGCGACCGCATCGTGCCGGGCGGGCCCCCACTGCCGACCGACCGGCTCATGGACGAGGCCGCGGCAGAGCTCACCCGGCAGGCGCCCTACGAGCGGATCGAGGACTGGCTGTGGCGCCGGGGCAGCGACCTCTCGGCCGCGTACCAGGCCGCCCTGGAGGAGGACGGCGAGCTGACGCCGAAGCGGAGCGGCCGGTTGTCCTTCGGCTCCGAACGCATGGAACCGGCCGACACCCCCGCGCGCCGCCACGCGGCCGACCGCTGGAAGGAGCAGGACCCCGTGCTGGCCGCTCTCGCCTCGGTCGTGGGCATCGAAGGCGAACGGTCCGACGACGAGCCCGGCCTCGGTGACGCGGCGGTCACGACGGTGGTGGCCATTGTCCATGACGCGGTGATGGAACTGGAGGCCGTACGCCAGCGGCGGTCCATCGAGAAGGCGGCCTTCGCCAACGTCTGGCGCGGACCGTGAGCGGAGGCAGGCGCTGAGGCAGACGCTCACCCGTCCGGGACTTCACGGCGTACCGGACGCTGCCTCGGCCGCGTTGACCACAGGGCCGGTCAGGTGGTGGCCAGCAGCAGGTCCTCTCCGCTCGACGGGCGGAGGCCGTCGGTGCGATCGGCGAAGTAGCGCGGGGCGAGCGAAGCTCCCGACACATGGTGGGCGTCCTCGAAACCGGCTTCGTGGGCCAGCGCCAGCATTTCCTGCGGGGTGTAGAAGCTGATGAACGGCGTTCCGGACGCCTGTGCGCCTTCCTTGCTCGCCCGGAGGCCGGAGCGATCGGTCTCGTCAACAAGGTCGGTGGCCAGCAGGAAGGTCATGGCGAGCGTCGAGCCGGGGGCGACCGCGGCGATCTGCCGCAGGGTGGCCGCGGTGGCATCCTTCGTGAGGTACATGGTGACGCCGGTGGAGACGATGACCGCCGGTCGGCCGGGGTCGAAGCCAACAGCGGCCAGCTGCTTCAGCCAGTCCTCGTTCGCCTCGAAGTCGACCGGCACCAGGTGCAGCCAGTCCGGGATGCCGTAACCGAGTTCGACCAGGCGGCGGCGCTTCCATGCCTGCGGGCCGGGCTGGTCGACCTCGAAGACCCGCAGGCCCGCGAGGGACTCCGGCTTGCGCTGGGCGAAGGTGTCCAGGCCGGCCCCCAGGATGACGTACTGGGTGACGCCTGCGCGGGCCTGCTCGGCGATCAGATCCTCGATGAAGCGAGCACGTGCCACGATGGCCGCCCGGAACGCCCTGGTGGCATGGGGGTCCATGTCCGGGCGGTCGCGCCAGTCGTCGCCCGGATCTGCCAGCCGCAGACCGATCTCGTCCTCGATCACGTGCGGGGGCGGGTCGACCTGGACATGCATGGCGCGCCAGAGGGCGGTCCGTACGGCGGTACTGTCCGGCACCCCGCTGCCGTCCGCCGGCCCGGTCTGCGCGTCTGTCATGGTGTCCCCTTTCGTCGCGTTACGTCGCCGTCAGTTCTCGACGGGAGCCTGGAGGCTCCACAGGCGCCCGTCGGGATCGCGGACAGTCATCTCCCTGGTCCCGAAATGGGTCTCCTCGAACGGCGTGACCACCTCGACGACGGGATCGGGACGGAACGCGTCCGCGTCCGGCACCTTCAGCACGATCCGCGTCTCGGGTTCCCGGTCCTCGGGGACCTCGGCGATGAAGACGTACGGCCCGTCGCCGTTGCGGAGCTGCCCGGAGTTGTGGTCCGTCGCGAACTCCAGCTCGTAACCCAGCTCCTGGAAGAATTTCGCCGCCTTGCCCCAGTTGTGGGTCGTCAGGAACACGGCCTCGATTCCTTCGGTCGGCATGTCAGGTCTCCTCATCAGTCGATTGCCGCCTCTGCCCCTCGGCATCGTCGAGGTAGGCCCGCATCGCGTCCGCGACCAACGCGGACAGTGACGTGCCGGACTCGATGGCGCGGTACTTGATCTGCTTGATCAGCCCGACGGGCAGGTACACGTTGAACTGTTTGACTTCCTCATCACCCACAAAGGCGATGCTAGCATACTAGCAAGCTAACCTCCGGCTCGGCCCGATTGACGGCCCGTCAGTTGGCTCCGGCGGTGAGTTCGCCGAAGAGCCTGTTCGCCGCGGACGAGGTGAACCGGCGCCGGAGTTCGGCGCGGGCGACCTGCTTGCGGAAATCGCCCTCGTGGCCCGTGAAGCCGGCGTTGTGCGTCATGTCGGTGATCCAGGTCGCGAACGCCTGGTAGTTCCAGATGTGGGGCAGACAGGTCTCCGAACAGCCGTCGAGGAGGCTTCGGTCCCCGTCCTTGATCCGGCGGATGACGGCGCGGGCGAAGACCTCGGTGTCGTGCAGGGCGAGGTGAATGCCCTTGGCGCTCATCGGCGGGACGATGTGGGCGGCGTCTCCCAGGAGGTAGAGCCTGCCGTGGCTCATCGGGTCGAAGACCACGCTGCGCAGCGGCACTGTCCGCTTGTCGATGATCTCGCCCCTCGTCACGGCCGTACCGAAGCGGGCTTCCAGTTCGCTCCAGACGCGCCCGTCCGGCCACTGCCCGGGGGTGTCGTCGACCACGCACTGAAGGTAGATGCGGCTGGCGTGCGCGCCGCGGGGGATCATGCCGGCGAGGCCACGTGAGTGGATCGCCATCCCGGAAGGGCCGGCCGGGACCGCGGCCAGGACGCTGAGCCAGGAGTAGCCGTACGTAGATGCGGCGTACCGCTCCCACTCTGGAACGGCCTGATGCCCGCGCTCCACCGGTGTCTGGACAGCCGGTACCGGAAAGCCGCCAACCTCGCGGAGCGGGTGCCCGGCCCATGGCGATGGCAGGCCGGTGACTACCGACGGCTGCGCAGATCCGCCTGATAGCGGCCGGGCGTCTCACCGACGACTTCGGTGAACGCGTCGATGAAGCTGGAGGGGTTGGACCAGCCGCACGCCACCGCGGTCTCGGTGACCAGTTCACCGGCGGCCCTCAGCAGTGGGAGGCGGACCCGGCCTCCGCGGCAATGGGAGTCACACCCCGGCCCCCTCGGCCGGTGGGAGGCGCACCCCAGCCTCCTCCCACCACCGAAGGGACCGGGGCACACCGTCAACCGCAGACCGTCAACTGCCCGACGTGGCCAGCCACTCGCCGATCCGCCCCGGGTAGTCCGTCGTCACGGCGTCCGCGCCGATCGCGACCCAGCGAAGCAGCTGGGCGCGTTCCGCGGTGGGCCAGGCGTCCACCTGGATGCCTCCCTCGTGGCAGCGGTCCACGAGGTCACGGGTGAGCTCGGGCTTCAGCTCCGGGCACACCCAGGTGGCCTTGAGGTCCAGGGCTTCCTTGATCATTTCGTCACCGGGGTGGTGGGTGATCAGGCCCCGGGGGACGTGCGGCAGCCACCGGGCGGCCTCTTCCACGGCGGCCTTGCTGAAGGAGGTCAGCACCACCGACCCGGGCAGCGGGGTGCGGCGCTCCCGCTCGGCGAGCGCCTCCACCGCCTCCAGGGCCTTGATCTCGATCTGGACGACGTCTCCGCAGACCTCCATGGCCTCGTCGAAGGTGGGTATACGCTCCCCCTTCCCCGCATCCAGCGCCTGGAGACCGGCCAGTGTGAAGTCGGCGACCAGGCCGGTGCCGTTGGTCGTACGGTCCACGGACTTGTCGTGGATGACGACGAGGTGGCCGTCGGAGGTGAGGCGGATGTCGAGTTCGATGCCGTCGGCGCCGAGAGCGAGAGCCCGCCGGAAGGACCGCAGGGTGTTCTCCGGCTCCTCGGCCCGCGCTCCGCGGTGTGCGTACACCACGGGACGCCTCACGGGGTGGTTCACAGGTGCTCCTCAATCATGGGTCCGTAACGGTCGACGCCCTTGCGCAGCTGGTCGGCGACCTCCGCGAAGGCCTGCTGTGCGGGGGTGTTCGCCGACCATATGCGCTGCAGGGCGGTGTAGATACGCACATTCGCGTTCGGGATCATCATGCGTACCTGGTCGCCGGGGCGCGTGAGGTCCAGCTGCCTGACGGCCGTGGCGAAGTTCGGGTCGTCCTTCATCAATTGGGCGAGAGTGGGCTCCTTGACCGCCGCGGGCACCACCGGCAGGTAGCCGGTCTCGACGGCCCACTGCGCGGCGTTCTCGGGGCGGGCCAGGAAGCGTACGAACTGGGCAGCGGCCTCCTTGCGTTCGCGTGGCACGCGCTTGAAGATGCCGAGGCCGCCACCACCTGTGTTGACCGCGAACTTCTCCTTCTTCGGCAGGAAGCCGGTGCCCAGCTCCCAGCCGGCCGCCTTCGCCATCTCGTTGATCTTCTTCAGAGCGCCGGTGGAGGTCACCAGCGTGGCGATCAGCTGGTTGCCCATGTCGGCGGTGGGCTCGGTCGCCATGTAGGCGATCCTGTCCTTGAAGACCAGCTTGCGCTGCCACTCGCCCGCCGCCACCGCTCCACCCTCGTCGACGGTGACGTCCAGGCCCCTGGAGTACGCACCGCCCCACTGCCAGGCGCTGCACTGGAACTGCCAGTCCCCGTCGACCGGTTGGTACGCCTCCAGGGCCACCCGCTTGCCGCCCACGCTCTGCCGGGTGATGTGGTGCGACCAGTCGTAGAGCTCGTCGTAGCTCTCCGGGGGGCGTACCGGTACGCCCGCCTTCCTGAAGAGGGTCTTGTTGTAGTAGAAGAGCGGCGTGGAGCGGGCCAGCGGCAGCCACCAGGTGTGCCCCTTGCGGACGCCCTCGCTGAGCAGCCTCGGGTTGTAGGTACGCTCCAGCTCACCCCGTGCGAAGTAGCTGTCCCAGGGCTCCAGGGCGTCACCGAAGTAGAACTTGTACCACTTCACGTCGGAGAGCACGCACAGGTCCGGGGCCTGGGCGCCGAGGAGGCTGATGACCGCCTTCTGGGCGCACTCGTCGTAGGTGCCCTGGAACTGCACCTCCACATAGACGTCCCGCTGCTCGCGGTTGAAGGCGTCGACGAGCTTCTGCAGGGCCGGGCCCACCGGATCGGCGAACGTCGACCAGAGCACCACCCTGGTGCGCCCCCGGTACGCGTGGGGCACCGAACCGCCCGGCTGCGCGACCGTCCCCGTGGTCTGGCCACAGGCGCTCAGCGCGGCGGCCAGCCCCAGCCCCGCGCCTGCCCCGAGCACCCTGCGCCGGCCGGGCACGGGGCCCGCGGGCTTCCGCGGCGAGATCCGCGTCATTTTCCGGCTCCCTGGGTCAGTCCCGCGATGATGTAGCGCTGGGCGAGGAAGAACACGACGAGGACCGGCACGATCACCATGACGGCGCCGGCGAGGATCGCGCCCCAGTTGGCGAAGGTCTCGGTGTTCTTGAGGAAGAGCAGACCGATCGGCAGGGTCCGCATGTCCGCACTGCTGGTGACGATCAGCGGCCAGATGAAGTCGTTCCACTTGCCGACCAGGACGACCAGGGCGACGGTGATCACCATGGGCCGCGACATCGGCAGCACCACCCGGAAGAGGATGCGCAGATGCCCCGCCCCGTCGACCTTGGCCGCGTCCGTCACTTCCTGAGGCAGCGTCAGCATGTGCTGGCGCAGCAGGAAGGTGCCGAAGACCGAGCCGAGGCCAGGCGCTATCAGCCCCGCATAGGAGTTGACCCAGCCGAGCTGAGCGATGGTCAGGAAGTTCGGCAGCAGGGTGACATGGCCGGGCACCATCATCGCGCCCAGCAGGAAGAGGAAAAGGACCTTCTTGCCGGGGAACGGCAGGAAGACGAAGGCGTACGCACACAGCAGCGCGGCGGCCAGCTCGATCACGGTGCCGGTCACGGACACGATCAGTGAGTTGAGGAAGAACCGGCCGAACGGTGCGGCGCTCCAGGCGTCGGAGAAGTTGGACCAGCGCAGGTCCGTCGGGATCCAGTGCGGGGGGTAGCTGTAGATCTGCGGGTTGGTCTTCAGCGCCGATGAGATCAGCCAGTACAGCGGACCGCCCGCGATAAAGGCGACCAGGACGAGCAAGGCGTACAGGCCGAAGCGACGGGCGCGGGCGCGGCGGGGCCCTGAGCGGCTGCCCATGGCGTCCGGGTGGGTGCCCGGGCAGGCGTCCGGCAGGGAGTCGGCGACGGTCACTGGTAGTGCACCTTTCGCTGGAGGAAGCGCGCCTGGAATCCAGTGATCAGCACCAGCACCACGAACATGATCATCGCGGCGGCCGATGCCCGGCCCGCGTCGAAGGTACGGAAGCCCTGGTCGTAGATGAACCAGCTGAGGATCGAAGTGGAGGTGCCGGGCCCGCCGCCGGTCATCACCGCGATCACATCGAACGCCTGGAAGGTGCTGATGGTGCAGGTCACCAACAGGAAGAAGGTGACGGGCGAGAGCAGCGGCAGGATGATACGGCGCAGCCGCGTCCACGCTCCCGCGCCGTCCAGGGCCGCCGCCTCGAACACGTCCCTGGGCAGGCCCTGCAGACCGGCGAGGTAGACCACGGCGACGAAGCCGGTGTTCTTCCAGAGGTAGACCAGGACGAGGCCGGGCAGCGCCCACTTGGAGTCGGTCATCATCGACGGCGCTGTCATGCCGAGGGGGGCGAGCAAGGGGCGTATCAGCCCGTAGTTGGGATCGAAGACGAACAGCCACAGGGTGCCGACGGCGGCTCCGGAGAGCACGTACGGGGCGAAGGCCAGCGTCCGTACGATGTCCCGCCCGCGCAGCCGCTGATTGAGCAACAGGGCGGTGGCCAGGCCGAGTACCAGTCCGCCGACGACGATTCCGACGACGAACAGCACGGTCGTCCACAGACTGGCGCGGAAGTCGGGGTCGGCGAAGAGCGACGCGTAGTTGTCCAGGCCGATCATGTGCCACGACGAGGAAACCATGTCCCAGTCGGTGAGGCTCAGATAGGCGTTGTAGATCACCGGCCAGTAGGCGAAGACCAGCAGGAAGAAGAAGTTCGGGGCGGCGAAGGCGGCGAACAGCAGATACTCGCGCCGCCGACGCCGCGCGCGGATCCGGTGCCCTGCCTCCCCGGCAGTCGCCGGACCTGGCGGAGCGGCTCTGCCGTCCTGCATCAAGTCGGTCGTCAAGACAGCGTTGTCCTTCCGGTGACCGACACTGCACCCCCGGCTGGACGCGGTGTCGGCCCCAGGAATACCAACAAAGTGAACGAGAAGAGAACACCGCTGCGTGTTACGAATTGGCAGCCGGGGCCCTGGGCAACTCCCCTGCACTCTCCGCGATTTCCGGCTTGACCTGGTGTTTTCCTGGGCATCAGGGGGGCGGTGGCCGTCTCACATCTGTCGTGTGATGTCGGCCTGGGCGGCGTTGGCCGGGGGCGGAGCGGTGTACCGGGCCCGTACTGTTCGTCATCCCAGCCAGGTCAGAAAGCGCATGCGTTCCTCGCCGCATCCTCCGGGCCCCGAGGAGTGCCCTGCACTCCGCGGGCTGTAGCTCGATCCGTATGGCTCGGAGGAGAGAGAGCACTGGGTCTGCACGGGGAACAGGGCGTAGAGACAGAAAGCGGTCACCACGAGAAGGGCCAGGCCCCAGGCTGCCCTGCGGCGGATGACGGGGAGGACCATGCCTCGATCATACGGAGCCTGGCGCTGGGTCACTTTTCACGACCGTACGCGGCAACTGCCCGGCGGCCTCCCTACGACGGGCAGGCGCCATCCGTCACCCCGGTGTCCCAGCCCTTGCCCGGCTTCCCGCCGCCGCCCCGCCGCCGGTCGGTCACCCGGATCTCGACCGGGCCCCGTCCTGTTGGCGCGGCCTCGGTCGGCGGGGCCGGGAGGGCGGGGCCGGTTGTCGCGGACTGGCCTCCCTGGCTCTGGGTCAGGCGGTGGGCCCGTGCGGCCGTGCAGGCCAGTTGTTGCAGGGCCGGGTCGGTGAGCCGGGCGGTGCCGGCGGGGAACCGGATGACGACCGTGTCGGCGTTGCGGCCGTTCTCGACCGTGATGCGGGACGGGTGTTTCACCGGGGGCAGGGCTGTGGTCAGCTCGTCGGACTCCCCAGTCGTCGGCCCGTCGGCCAGTTGCCGTACGGCGTAGGAGACCGGGTCGGTGCCGGACGACGGCGGGCGGGGCACCGCGACCAGATGCCCGGTATCGGTTGCCTCGGGTGGCGGTGCCGCTCCCGCGACGCCCGGGACTGCGGCGCCCGTCCGGCCGGGCCTGCCCGGGGGCGAGCTCTCCGGGGAGCCGTTCTCCGGGGTCAGGGACACCTGCGGGTCCCTGGCGAAGAAGTAGACCGCCGCCGCCGGCAACATACCGGTCGCCGGCCTGCCCACCTCGATCACCTCCGACGGAGGGACCCCGCACCCCGTCAGGCCGACCGCGAGCGCCACCAGCACCGGTCCGGCCGCCGCACTCCACCGCAGTGGCGCCCGGCCGCCACCTCGTGCCTGGGGTTCCGTACGTACGGCAGCCCGGCCGCCATCTCGCGCCTGCCGTCCCCCACGTACGGCACCCCGGCCGCCATCCATAGCGTCACTCACGCGGGTCCCCCTCCGTCATCCTGCCCGGCATCCACAGCCGGGGCCGGAGCGGGCCCCACCGGAAGGACGACGGTGAGGACCGCGCCGCCGCCCGGACGGTTGGCCGCACGCACCCGTCCGCCGTGCAGATGGACGTTCTCCGCCGTGATGGCGAGCCCCAGGCCGCTGCTCTCGCTGCGGGCCCGCGCCGAACTGGCCTTGTAGAAACGGTCGAAGACATGGGGCAGCGCCGTCCGGTCGATCCCGGGGCCGTGGTCGGCCACCTCGATCACCACCCACCTTCCGGGTCCGAACGCGTACTGCTCGTCCGCTCCGTCCGCCCTGCCCGCTCCGACTGTGCCAACTTCCCCTTCCGTACCGTCCGTCCGGGCCTGGCCGACGGGCCGGTCCTGCCGTCCGGTGCTTCTGACCCGTTTGATACGCCCCGGCAGCGCGGCGTTCTCCAGCCATCCGGCACGGTCCGCGTCCTGTACCGCCGCCGTCCCTCCCTCCACCGGGCGCAGCGTGAGCGTCACCGGACGGCGGCCGTGCCGCAGCGCGTTGCCGACCAGATTGGCCACCACCACATCGAGACGGCGCGGATCGACCCGCGCCCGCACGCCGCTCGTCAGGTCCGTGTCCACTTCCCCGAGCCAGCCACGCGCCGCGAGGGTCTGCCGCAGGGACTCCGCGAGGTCGATGTCGTCGGGATGGAGTTCCGCCGCTCCGGCGTCGAAGCGGGAGATCTCCATCAGATCGTCCACCAGCCGGGTCAGCCGTACGGTCTCCTCGGTGATGAGCCGCACGGCGTCCCCGGTGTCGCCCTCCAGGTGCGGGGCCTCGTCGGCGAGCACATCGGTGACGGCGGTCATCGCGGCCAGCGGGGTGCGCAGTTCGTGCGAGACGTCGGCGGCGAAACGGCGGGCCCGGTCCTCCATCCGGCGCAGTTCCGCGACGGATTCCTCCAGCGCGGCAGCGGTGTCGTTGAACGCCCTTGAGAGGTCGGCGAGTTCGTCGGATCCCTGGACGGTGAGGCGGGTGTCCAGGCGTCCCGTGGCCATCCGGCGGGTCGCTCCACGCAGCGCCCGTACCGGCCGCAGTACACCCCGTGCGAGGAGCAGCGCCAGCAGGACGGCGAGCACCAGGGCGGGCACCGTGGCGTGCTCGACCGCGGTGACCAGCGCGTTGACATAGGTCTGTTCGATGCGCTGCGGCACCACGAGATAGAGGGAGAGTCCGGAGAGCGTGCGGTAGCTGTAGGCGCTGTCGGCGTAGGTGACCGGGAGCCCGACGACGAGTACCGACTGCCCGTTCACCCGTACCCGCTGGAAGACGGCCACCGCACGGGTGGTGACGGACTTCCGCAGCGACGCGGTCAGTTCACCGTAACCGGACGACGGGGCGGAGGCCGCGGTGAGCCCGCGGTAGGTGGCCAGGACCTGCCATCCGTCCATCCGGTGGTCCTTCGCGAGCCGTGTCACCAGGGCGTCGAGATCGCCCTGGTCCGGGGTCGGGGACAGCGCGGGGGCCAGGGTGTCGACGCTCTGCCGGAACTGGTTGACCACGGAGTCCTGGCTCTGCTGGAGAACACCGGTGCGCGCCTCCCGGAAGGTCAGGGCGCCGGTGCCCAGGGCGCTCACGGTGGCGACCAGGACGAAGGAGAGCACCAGCCGGACCCGGAGGCCGCTCAGGGGCCGCCGGGCGGCGGCCAGTGGTATCACCGGTCGTCGTTCCTCTCCGACGCCGAACGGAAGCGGTAGCCGAAGCCGCGCACCGTCTCGATCCACTGGGGCCCTGTGCGCGACTCGCCCAGCTTGGAGCGGAGCCGTTTGACGCAGGCGTCGACCAGGCGGATGTCGCCGTGGTAGCTGTGCTCCCAGACCGCTTCGAGGAGTTGCTGCCGGCTGAACACCTGGCCGGGTGAGCCGGAGAGGGTGAGCAGCAGGCGCAGTTCGGAGGGGGCGAGGACGACCGGAGTGCCGTGCCGGGTGACGACCAGCCCGGCCCGGTCTATGGCCAGCGAACCGTGCGACTCGACGGGCGGCCTGTCGCCCGCCGGTACGGGGGCGTCGGCGCGGCGCAGCACCGCGCGTATGCGTGCGTCGAGGACCCGGGCCCGTACCGGTTTGACCACATAGTCGTCCGCGCCCGCCTCAAGGCCCACCACCACATCCACATCGTCACCCTTGGCGGTCACGATGATGATCGGCAGCTGCTCGCTCTCCCGCACCCGGCGGCACACGTCGAGGCCCGCCATCCCCGGCAGCATCAGGTCGAGCACCAGGACTTCGGGCCGGAAGGAAACCATCCGGCGCAGCCCTTCCTCGCCGGTCACCGCGGTGCGGACCTCGTGGCCCTGACGCCTCAACCCCAGGTCGACGGCTCTGCGGACAGAGTCGTCGTCTTCGATGAGCAGCACGCGGGACATGTCCCCAGTATGGTGCGCCGACTTCGCTGCCGGGGTGGGTGGTGGGGCTGTGGGCGGCAGCTGTGACGGAATGGTCTCAACCGCCGCGCCGGTACTGCCCGCAGAGCACCAGGCACACGATCGTACGACAATCTAACTTTTGTTACGCCTCTGTTACCCCTTGCGCAACATCCCATCATGTGGGTTTCCCAGCCTGGGACCACCTCGCTCCTCCGGGGCACTGTCATCAGCCCCGGCTCCCCGGCCACCGACAAGGGAACCCCTCGCCGCACCATGCGCCACGCCAAGAAGCCATCCCCCCGACGTCCCTCAGGGACCGGCCCGTCCGCGAGCGCGGACAGCCCGTCCACCCACCGCGCCCACCGGCCCCCCACCCACAAGGGGAAGTGGTTCGGCCTGCTGGCGCTGGGCGGCGTGACCACGCTGACCCTGGTGGTGGTGTACGGGAGTGGTGGCCCGGCGCGGTCGGCCACCGAGCCGGGTGACGGGGCCAGGAAGTACGACGCCTCACCGCTGCCGGAGGACACGCCTTCGGCGCAGCGGACTCCGTCGAAACCGGCTGCTCCGCCCAAGCCGTCCCTCACTCCCACCGCGTCCACGTCGCACCCCGTTCCGCAGAGCGGGACCGGGGTGTTCACCACCGCTGCGGCCTCCGGTGGCGCGGTCGGCAAGGGCGACATCCGGCGGTACAAGGTGGAGGTGGAGGGCGGCTCGGGTGTCTCCGCGAAGAGCGCGGCCGGGGAGATCGACGGCATCCTCGGCGATCCGCGCGGCTGGACGGCCGACGGCCACGACGGGTTCCAGCTGGTGTCATCGGGGCCGTACGACTTCGAGGTGAAGATAGCGACGCCGGACACGGTGGACCGGATCTGCGGTGCGGCCGGGCTGCACACCCACGGCGAGGTGAACTGCGACGTCGGCGACCAGGTCATCGTGAACCTCAAGCGCTGGAAGAAGGGCTCGCCCCAGTTCCCCGGGTCCCTGCACGACTACCGGGCCCTGATCATCAACCACGAGGTCGGCCACCGCATCGGCCACGGCCATGAGACCTGCCCGGGGCCCGGCCTCCCCGCCCCGGCGATGATGCAGCAGATCGACGGGCTGCACGGCTGCCGGGCCAACGCCTGGCCGTACGACAGCCACGGGAAGTACCTCGGGGGACCGCACGTGTCCTGAGCCGGGGCCCTTCCCCCTGGGTCAACGGGTGCGCTGCAGATGGGCGGCGAGCTGCAGGAAGGCCGGGACGAGCGGGGCGGCGGGCACGGCCGGGGACATGACCTGGGAGCCGTAGTGGACGATGACGGTCTCCAGCCGCGGTGAGACGAAGAGTCGCTGGCCGTGGATGCCGCTGGCCATGAACGAACCGTCGCCGTCGTTCAGGATCCACCACAGGTCGTGGTACGAGAGGTTGGCGGGAGCGCTCGGCGGCGCGGCGGGGAAACGGACGTGCCTGGCGTAGCCGTCGGGGGCGTCCGCGATCGTGGCGGCCACGGCTTCGGGGACGACCTGCCGCCCACCCGTGGCGCCTCCGCAGCGAACCATCTCTCCCAGCCGGGCCACATCGCGGGCCGTGGCGCTGAAGCCGCCGCAGGCCGCTTCGGTGCCTTCGCCGTCGAGCACGTAGTAGGCGTCCTCGTCGGCGCCGAGGCGGGACCAGATCATGTCGCTGAGCAGAGCCGATGTGGTGACCCCGGTGACCCGGCGGAGGATCTCGGCGAGGGCTTCGACATTGCCGTTCTCATAGCGGAACTCGGTGCCCGGGGCAGCGGTGGCGCGCGCGGTGGCCAGATGCTCACGGATGCTGGCCGGGCCGCTGTAGCCGTAGGGGCGCAAGGGCGGGGCGATGACGGCGAAGTAGCGCTGGGCCTCGATCGGTTTGTCGAAGGGGCGCCCGCCGTAGGAGACCTGCGTGCCCATGTGCAGCAGATGGTCGACCGTGCTGTCGCCGAAGGCCGTACCGGCGAATTCGGGGACATAGGTGGTGGCCGGTGCCGCGCGGTCCAGTACCCCCTGATGGGCCAGCACGGCCGCCACCAGGCCCAGATACGACTTCGCCGCCGAGGCGTTGAAGTGGGGTTCGTGGGGCCGCAGACCGTGCGGATAGGTCTCATGGACGAGAGTCCCCCGGTGCATGACCAGGAAGGCATCGGTCTGGGCGGCCTCGAAGAGCTGCGCGAGCGTCATGGCGGCGCCGTCGGGGGTTGTGACGGTGAACTCGTCGAGACCTGCCGTACCTGCCGTATCCACCGGGAGGCTGCGGGCTGCGTCCGGCCCACGCCAGACGCGTCGGCTCGGCAGCAACTCGCGTTCCGATGTGGTGTACCGGCGCACCCAGGCCGGGTCGGTGTAGCCGCGGGACCAGTGCAGGTTCATGAGTGGTGTGTCGGTCATCTGGACCCCTCGATATTGGCGAACTGTTCGACCTTAAACATACAACCCGTTCAGAATCGTACGCCAGACCCACCCGCTACGAACTCGATCGGACAGCGATCTGACATCGATCCGACAGTGGCGATGTGCACATCCGGGGCTCCTCACGGCGGAGCCATTGACCAGAACCGGTCAGCCAGCTACTTTGCCGGACAGTTCAATCGCTAATAGACGAGTTGTTCAGTTGCCCTGCATGCCACGCCCGCCCCCACGGGCGCGACCGGCGCTCCCGGCTCCCCCGGGGATCCCGGCTCCCCCGCTGCAGAGCCCTCCGCCTGTTCTTCCTGAACCGCAGGAGTTGAGTCCATGTCCCCCCGGCCGTCACCGCAGTCGTCACCGCAGCTGGCTCCCGATGTCCCCGACGACCCGGAGCCGGTGTTCGACCGGCGTCGCGCCTGGCTCATCACCGCGCTGATCGTGACGTACATGATCGTCAACTTCGCGGACAAGTCGGTCCTCGGCCTGGCGGCCGGCCCGATCATGGAAGAGCTGGACATCAGCCACAGCACCTACGGGCTGATCTCCAGCTCCTACTCGCTCCTGTTCAGCCTCTCCGGGGTCGTGGTCGGCGTCCTAGCCTCCCGGATCTCCAGCCGGGTCCTGCTGTTCGTGATGTGCCTGCTGTGGGCGGCGGCCCAACTGCCGGTCCTGATCGTGACGGCCGTACCGGCCCTGATCGCCGGACGGGTGCTGCTCGGCGCCGCCGAGGGACCGGCCACGCCCATGTCGATGCACGTCCTCTACACGTGGTTCCCGGTCGGGCGCCGCGGTCTGCCCTCGGCCCTGCAGATCAGCGGCGCCGCGCTGGGCACCCTGATAGCGGCGCCCGTGGTGACCTGGCTGATCACCGACTTCGGGTGGCGGTCCGCGTTCGCCGCGCTGGCGGTGGTGAGCCTGCTGTGGAGCGGGGTGTGGTGGTGCGTCGGGCGCGACGGGCCGTACGACCGCCCGGCGGCGCGGTCGCGTTCGGGGGCCTCCGGACAACAGCCCCGAGTCCCTTACCGACGGCTCCTGCTGTGCGGCACGGTGGCCGGGAGCGTGGCGAGCGCGTTCGGGGCCTCGTGGGCGATGGCGCTGAGCCAGGCATGGCTGCCCTCGTACCTCAGGACCGAGCTGTCGCTGAGCCCCGGGGCTTCGGCCTCCGTGCTCAGCGCCGTATCCGCTCTCAGTTTCCTGCTGCTGCTCGCACTGTCCCCCGTCGTCGACCGGCTGACCCGGCGGGGGGTGTCGCTGCGCTGGACGAGCGGGGCGCCCCAGGGGCTGGCGGTGGCGTGCGCCGGCGTGGCGATGGCGCTGATCCCGGTCGCGGGTGCGTCATCGGTCCGACTGGCCCTGATCGCCGTCGCGTTCGGGGCGCACTCGGTCGCCTTCCCGCTCCACTACATGACGGCCGCGGCGGTGACGCCCGCACCTCAGCGGGCAGCGTTGTTCGGCATCGTGGCGGCGACGGGGACGCTCCCGGGTCTGCTGGCGCCCTCCCTGACCGGCCGGATCCTGGACATGGCGCCATCCCCGGACGCGGGCTATGCCCAGTCGTTCGCCCTGGCGGCGGTGGTCATGACCGTCTGCGGGCTGGTCGCCGTCTGCTGCATCCACCCGGCGCGGGACGCCGCGCGCCTGGGAACAGCCGTTCAGTGACCGGGGGCGATTCCCTTACGAGCAGGGTCAGTTCACGTGCGCGGCCGGGAAACCGCTGGCCCAGTAGCGGCCGTGCAGGGCCAGGTCCAGGAGCATGCGTACGACTTCCTCGGCCGGCATGGGCGGGGTGTCCTGCTCGGCCCACCAGCGCAGGACGGCGACCTGCTCCCCCACCCAGACCCGGGCCAGGAGGTCGGCGTCGATGCGGGGCTGGACGTTGTTGCGTTCGGCTCGGGCCTTGAACTCCCTGGCGGTGGCCTCGGCGCAGGAGTCCACGAACATCTGCAGCGGCCTGCCGTCCCCCTCCCCGCGCAGCACCGCACGGTACGCGTCCCGCTCCTCGCTGACGTGACGCACCATCTCCAGCAGGGGCTTCCCGGTGAAGCCGACCGCGCTCTCGGAGACCACCGGCTCCAGGCGCTGCGTGAGCTGCTCCAGCAGATCGGCGGTCACGCGCGCGAACAGGTCGTCCTTGCCCTTGAAGTGCGCGTAGAAGGTGGCGCGCGCGACATCGGCCCGCTCGGTGATGTCCTCGACGGTGAGCGCGCCGAAGCCGCGCTCCAGCACCAGCTCCACCAGTGCCCCGCCGAGAGCCCGGCGGGTACGCCTGGTGCGCCTGTCCTCGGCCATGCGGATCCCCTTCGCCTTCTCCCGATGCCCCTTGCCGTGCTGCGCCCACAGTCTAGAGGGCTCTTGACAGCCCACACGTTACTGAACAAGCTGTCTGGAAACATTCTGGTTGTATTCAATCAGTCACAGCGTCAACAGGAGACCGCTGATGAACCTCGGCACCTACCTCACCCGCAGCGCCCGGTACTGGCCCGACGCGACCGCACTGGTCTGCGGGGAGCGCTCCCTCACCTACACGGAGCTGGACACCAGGAGCGACCGCCTCGCCGCTGCCCTGCTCGCCCGTGGACTGCGGCCCGGCGACGCGGTCGCCTCCCTCGCCTGGAACCGGGACGAACTGGTGGAGATCGAATTCGCCCTGTACAAAGCGGGTTTGGTGCGTGCGCCGGTCAACGCCCGGCTGGGGCGCACCGAGATCGAGCACATCCTGCGCTATGCGCCCGTGCGCGTACTTGTATGCGACGAGGCCCACCGGCAGGATGCGCTCGCCGCCATCGCGACGGCCGGCACCGGTTGCCTCCCCGTGTTCCTCGACACCGCACCGGGCCCCGCCGCCGACGCACCCCCCGGCCACGAGGCACTGCTGTACGAGACACTGCTCCACGAGGCACCACCGGCCGGGGCTACGGACGCACCCGCCCTCCCCGTCGATGTCGGCGAGGACGCCCCCTGCGTCCTGAACTTCACCTCCGGCTCCACCGGCGCACTCAAGGCGGCGGTGCAGACCTTCGGCAACCGGCTGGCGAACATGCGCAAGCTGCTGATGAGCCAGGAGTCCAGGCCGGAGCCCGGCTCGCGCTATCTCGCCTGCGGCCCGATCACCCACGCCACCGGTATGACCCTGCTGGCCAATGTCTTCGCCGGGGCCACCACCCATGTGCTGCCCGCCTGGAGCCCCGGGGCGTTCCTGGACGCGGTGGAGAAGGAGCGCATCACCACGACCTTCCTGGTGCCGGCCATGGTGAACATGGTGCTCGCCCACCCGGGCGCGGCCGGACGGGACCTGTCCAGTCTCACCAGTGTGCGCGTCGGCGGCGCCCCCATCTCACCGCAACGCCTCAGGGACGCCGTGGAGTTCTTCGGCCCGGTGGTGGCCCAGGGGTACGGGCTCGGCGAGACCACCAGCGTGGTGGCGGCCCTGAGCAGCCAGGAGATCGCCCACGCCGTCAGCGACGACCCGGAACTGCTGCAGTCCTGCGGTCGTGCGGTGTACGACACCGAACTCCGTGTCGTCGACGGGAGCGGGCGCCCGGTGCCGTCCCGCGAGGTCGGCGAACTCATCGTCCGGGGCCCCGACTGCGTACGCGAGTACTGGCAGGAGCCCCGGCTGAGCGCCGAGACGTTCCGCGACGGCTGGGTGTACACCGGGGATCTGGCCTGGATGCGCGAGGACGGCTATGTGTTCCTCGTCGACCGCAAGAAGGACATGATCATCTCCGGTGGGTTCAACATCTACTGCACCGAGGTCGAGGCCGCCCTCTACGAGCACCCCGGCGTCCAGGAGGTCTGCGTCGTCGGAGTCCCGGACGAGAAGTGGGGGGAGGCGGTCAAGGCCGTCATCGTGCCGCGCCCGGGTCACACCCTGACGGCCGACGGGCTCGCCGCCTTCTGCGTCGCCCGCCTCGACCGCTTCAAGAAGCCCCGGAGCGTCGACTTCGTGGACGAACTGCCGCACAACCGCAACGGGAAGCTCGACCGCAAGGCCGTACGTGAACCGTTCTGGGCCGACGCCGCGCGCCGCGTGAACTGAGCCGCGCACCCCGTCCCGTCCCTCCGCGGGCCGGCGGCCACCCGCCCAGCCCCGCAACCCGTTCAGTCCCGCCATCCTCCACACCCCCAGGACGCCCGATGACCTTCTCCTTGCGCCCCGTCCACACCGACCCCAGGACCGCATCCCTGGTCGACCGGCTCCGCAGCTATCTCGACGGCGAACTGGCCGACTACGAAAGGGAACGCGGCATCACCCACGAGTCCCGGCTCACCCGGGCCGATCTGGAGCCCGTCTGGGAGCGCAGCCGCGAACTGGGCTTCTACGGCATCCACCTGCCCGAGCAGTACGGCGGCCAGAACCTCACCTACACGGCGCTGGCCGCCCTCAAGGAGGAAGTCGGCGCCGCCGGACGCGTCCTGGGCCACAGCGTGCTGGGCGACATGGGCGGCCCGCTGCGCGCGGGCGACATCCTGCGGCACGCCACCCCCCACCAGCTGGACACGTATCTGCTCCCTCTCGTACGCGGCGAACGCGCCTGCTGCTTCTCCCTCACCGAGACCGATGCCGGATCCGATGTGCGCTCGATGCGTACCACCGCCGTCCGTGACGGCGACGGTTACCGTCTCACCGGCCACAAGGTGTTCAGCTCCGCCGGTCCGTTCGCGGACTTCGCCATCGTCGTCGCACGGATGGCGGGCACCGGCGAGGGAGAGGGCGAGAAGCCCGCCTTCTCCGCCTTCCTCGTCGATCTCGACAGCCCCGGCTGCCGGGTGGCCGACGGGGCCACCCCCATGTCGGGCGAGCACATCGAGAGCGACATCGTCCTGGACGACTGCTTCGTCCCCGCCAGGAACCTGCTGGGCGAAGAGGGCGGCGGTATGCGTATCGCGCTCGGCCGTGTGACCACCAACCGGCTCCTGCACTGCCCTACGGTCATCGGCGCCACCCGCCGTGCCCTCGCCCTCACACTCGACCGCACCCGTACCCGCAAGGTCGCGGGCGGACAGCCCCTGCTCACGCTGCAGTCCATCCAGCACAAGGTCGCCGATATGGCCACCGAGCTCTACGCCGCCCGTTCCATGACCTACACCGCGCTCGCCGCCCTGGACCGCGGCGACGACGTCCGCACCGAGGCGTTCATGTGCAAACTGTTCGTCGCCGAGTCCGCCTTCCGCATTCTCGACGAGGCCGTCCAGATCCACGGCAAGGAGGGCCTCACCCGAGGCAACGAGATCGAGTTCCTCTTCCGCAAGATCCGCATGTTCCGCATCCTCACCGGCACCTCGGAGATCCAGCGCAACGGGATAGCCCACGGCCTCGCGTTCACGGACTGACCCACGGGTCCGTCAGGTCCACTTCCCCACCTCCCCGCCTCCTCCCCTCCCTGGCCCCGCCCGCCAGCAGGAACAGGTATCCGATGGCCACTTCCCGTAGTACGGAGCCCACTTGAGTACGGAGCCCACTTGGTCGGCCCTGTCCGGCATCCGCGTCCTCGATCTTTCCCGGCTCCTGCCGGGCCCGTACGCCACCTCACTCCTCGCCGACCTGGGCGCAGACGTCATCAAGGTCGAGGACCCCGGCTCCGGCGATCCTCTGCGTACCTCGCCCGCCCTCTTCGATGCCCTCAACCGCAACAAGCGCTCGGTCACCCTCGACCTGCGCACCCCGGCGGGCCGCAGCGCGTTCCTCGGTCTGGTGCGTACGGCCGACGCCGTCGTGGAGAGCTTCCGCCCGGGTGTTCTGGACGCCATGGATCTGGGCTACGCCACCCTGCGGGCCGCCAGCCCGCGCCTCGTCCTGTGTTCTCTCAGCGGCTACGGCCAGACCGGCCCGTACGCCCACCGGCCCGGCCACGAACTCAACTTCCTCGGGCTCTCCGGATTCTTCGGCGTACCCGGGCGCCTGGACGGCCACATCACCCGCCCCGGCGTCCGGGTCGGCGACATGGCAGGCGCCCTGCACGCGGCGCTCGCGCTCACCGCCGCACTCGGCCCCGGCCACGAGGGACAGCACATCGATGTGGCCCTGAGCGAATCCATCGCCGCCTGGTGCTCACTGTTCGCGCTGCCGCTGCGCGGCCTCGCCGACCCGCTCGAAGCCGGCCTGGTCCAGGGTGACAACGACGTCTTCACCACCGGCGACGGACGCCTCCTGTCGCTGGCGACGTTCGAGGACAAGTTCTGGTACCGCTTCCGCACCGGGCTGGCCGACGACTTCCCCGAGCTGGACACCACCGCCTACGACCGGCGCGCCGACCGCACCACGGCCCGCAGGCAGGTCGGCGACCTCCTGCACGGCGTGTTCCGGGCGCGCGACCACGCCTGGTGGGAGGAGCGCCTGACCGGGCTCGACGTCCCCTGGGCCCCGGTGGTGGCCACCCCGGAGGAACTCCTCGCCGACCCGCACACCATCGCGCGCCGGCTCTTCGCCACCCCGCAGGACCGCGGCGGCGGCCCGCAGGCCCGCTTCCCCGTCGTCTTCGGGGCGGGCCTGGACACCTTCCGCCGCCCCGCACCCGCCCTCGGCCAGGACAACGGGGAACTGCTCGGCCGGGCCGACCCGCGAGGTCACGACCGCTGACCAGCGTCAGTCCGTAGCGTCAGTCCGTACGGAACAGCGGCCTCAGGGAGTGTCGGTCGACACCAGGTACACCCGCTTGCCACGCGGGAAGGTCCGGTCCACCGTGATGTCGACGGTGGGCAGCGGCTTCTTGCGGGTGACGGTCGTGCCCGCCCAGTCGCGGGTGTCGGGGAACTTCCAGCCGACGATCTTCGCGTTCCGCGGGCTGACGCTGACCTTCCCGTCCTTGAGCGCCGCGCTGCTGGTGCCCGCCTCCTTGAGGAAGGCGTCGAGACCGGCCTGGGTGGTGGTGAACCGGACGTACAGCCGACTGACCTTCCAGTTGCTGGTCTGGTAGTACCAGACGCCCACCGCGTTCTCCGGGATCGGTACGTTGAACGTACGGCGCTGCACCTTGGACGGCCAGTGGTGCACCAGTCCGGTCGCCATGGCCTCCTTCTCGTTGGCCCGGCCGCTGTCGCGGCTCTGCCCGGCGGAGATGACCAGATAGCCGGCCGGGATACCGATGAGAAGCACGATGATCACCGCGGTGAGCCAGCGGCGGCGGATCATGTGCCGGTGGTCCTCCGGCGACCGCTCACCGCCCCCGGGGGGCGAGGTCTGCTGCGGCACGGGCGTCGTCATTACGGGGATCCCTGGGTGGTGCGGGTGGTACGGGCGGCCTGTGCGTACCGCTCGTAGCGCTCCACACGGCGGCGGTTCGCCCTGCGGAACCGCCGGGCGATCAGCCTGGAGAGGTCGGCCGCCCCGACCATACCTGCCTCCGGGCCGAGCTGCGCCTTCGCGATCCGGGCCTCGGGGCGGTAACCGCGGCCCGTCAGCTGGCGCCGGAAGGCGTCCCGCGCGGGCCCGATCAGGAGGTCGTCGGCGGCGCTGACGCCCCCGCCGACGACGAAGCAGGACGGGTCGAGAGCGGCGGCGAGATTGGCGATTCCGACGCCGAGCCACTGCCCGATGTCCTGGAACAGCTCGACGCACATCGCGTCGCCCTCACGGGCCAGTTCGGTGATGAGCGGGCCTGTGATGTCGGGGATGTTGCCCTTGACGCGGTCGATGATGCTGTACGCCACCGGGGAGTCGGCCGCGGCCATCTCCTTGGCCTCGCGGACGAGTGCGTTGCCCGAGCTGTACTGCTCCCAGCAGCCGCGGTTCCCGCAGGGGCAGCGGTGGCCTCCGGGGACGACCTGCATATGACCGAATTCACCCGCGACGCCGTACTTGCCGCGCTTGACCTGACCGTCCTCCAGGATGGCCCCGCCGATGCCGGTACCGAGCGTGATCATCACCAGATGGTCCTCGCCCCGGCCCGCGCCGAAGCGCCACTCGGCCCAGGCGGCGGTGTTGGCGTCGTTGTCGACCATGACGGGGACGGCGAGCCTGCCCTGGAGCGCGTCGCGCAGCGGCTCGTCCCGCCAGGCGAGGTGCGGGGCGAAGAGGACCCTGGAGCGGTCGGCGTCGACCCAGCCGGCCGCTCCGATGCCGACGGCGTGCACATCGTGACGGTCGGAGAGGTCGAGGACCAGCTCCACGATGGTGTCCTCGACGACTTTGGCGCTCTTGGACTTGTCGGGCGTCTCGGTCTTGATCTTCTCCAGGATGACGCCGTCGGCGTCGACGACGCCCGCCATCACCTTCGTACCGCCGATGTCGATGCCGACGGTCGGGACGCGGGGCGCTGTGAGGTGCGAGCGCCGCTCGCGGGTCCCGACGGTCCGCAGGACCGTGGCGCGGGCGGAGCCGCGGTGCGCGAAGTCACGGTACGTACTCATCGGACAGATGATGCCACCCGAATCCTCAGGAGGCGTCCCCGGCGGGGTTTCCGCCCGTCTTGTCGGAGTCGGATGCGGTGCTGCCGGGTCCGTCGTCCGGGCCGGGTCCGTCCGGGCCGGGTCCGTCCGGGCCCGGCTGCGGCGGGCCGGGCTCGCCGGGGCGCGGTGCCCGCTGGAGCTCGTGGCTCAGCTCCTCCAGCTCGCTGCCGCCCGCCATCTGCCGGGTCAGCTCGTCCAGGGTGATCCGGTCCTTGCTGTGGCTGCCGAACATCGCGCCCCGCTTCAGCAGGACGAAGCGGTCTCCGACCAGATAGGCGTGGTGCGGGTTGTGCGTGATGAGGACCACGCCGAGCCCCGCGTCCCGGGCGGCGGCGACGTACTTCAGCACCACCCCGGACTGCTTCACACCGAGCGCGGCGGTGGGCTCGTCCAGGACCAGCACCCTGGCCCCGAAGTGGACGGCGCGGGCGATCGCCACGCACTGCCGCTCACCGCCGGAGAGGGTGCCGATGGGCTGGTCGACATCGCGCAGGTCGATACCCATGCGCGCCAGCGCGGAGCGGGTCGTCTCACGCATCAGCCGGACGTCGAGGCGTTTGAGCGGGCCCGCGCCCTTCACCGGCTCCGAACCGAGGAAGAAGTTCCGCCAGACCGGCATGAGCGGGACGACGGCGAGGTCCTGGTAGACGGTGGCGATGCCCCGGTCGAGCGCCTCGCGCGGTTTGCCGAGACTCGTCTCCTCGCCCTCGATCAGGAAGCGTCCCGCGTCGTGTCGGTGCAGCCCGGAGATGATCTTGATGAGGGTGGACTTGCCCGCGCCGTTGTCCCCGAGCACACAGGAGATCTCGCCCGCGTGCACGACGAGGGAGACCTCTTCGAGCGCCTTGATGTTCCCGTAGAACTTGCTGACGCGGTCGAGTTCCACCAGGGGTGCCCGCTCCGGCTCCCCCGGCGTGATCTGCTCCGTCATCGAGACGCCTCCGCTCGCTTGCGCACCCAGGCATTGAGCAGGGCGGCCAGGAGCAGCATGGCTCCCAGGAAGAACTTGAACCAGTCCGGGTTCCACTCCGCGTACACGATGCCCTTGCTGGTCATGCCGAAGATGAAGGCACCGACCGCGGAGCCGATCGCCGAACCGTAGCCGCCGGTGATCAGACAGCCGCCGATGACCGCCGCGATGATGTACGTCAGCTCGTTGCCGACCCCTTCGCCCGACTGCACCACGTCATAGCTGAAGAGCAGGTGCTGACCGGAGATCCAGGCCGCGAAGGCCACACCCATGTAGAGCCCGATCCGGGTCCTGACGACCGGGACGCCGACCGCGCGGGCCGCGTCGTCGTTGCCGCCGACCGCGAAGATCCAGTTCCCGGCGCGGGTGCGCAGCAGCACCCAGGTCGCCACGGCGATCAGCGCGGCCCACCACAGGAGGGTGACCTTGAGGTCGACGTTGCCGATGCTGAGCTGGGAGGCGAAGACCTTCTTCGCCGAGGGGAAGCCCTCCATGTCGCCGATGGACTTCGTCGACACGGTGCCGCTGATCAGCTTGGTGAAGCCGAGGTTGAGCCCGGTCAGCATCAGGAAGGTGCCCAGCGTGATGATGAAGCTGGGGAGCCTGGTGCGGGTCAGCATGAAGCCGTTGAAGGCGCCGATGGCGAGCGTGACGAGCAGCGATACCCCGACGCCGACCCAGACGTTCGCGGTCATCTGGTAGCTGAACATCGAGGAGACCAGCGCCGAGCTGGTCACCATCACCCCGGCCGACAGGTCGAACTCGCCGCCGATCATCAGCAGCGCCACCGGTACGGCCATGATGCCCAGGGTCGACGCCGCGTACAGCACGGTGGAGAGGCTGGAGGGCCGCAGGAAGCTGTCGGCGACGAAGGAGAAGAAGACGAAGACGGCGACGGCGCCCACCACCGAGCCCAGCTCGGGGCGGTTGAGCAGCCGGCGCAGCAGTGAGGGCCGCAGCAGCCGCTCGTCGGGCGCCCGGGTGGCGGTGCTCATCGGGTCCCCCGCTGCGTGTAGGCGGCGAGCGTGCCCGCGTCCTTCTTGGTGATGACCTGGGGGCCGGTGAGGACCGGGCGGCCGCCGCCGAGGACGTTGCGGTTGTACTTGTAGAGCCAGAGCAGGTCGACCGCCTCGTACCCCTGGAGGTACGGCTGCTGGTCGACGGCGAAGCCGAGGGTGCCCTTCTGAAGGGCGGAGGCGACCTTGGCGTTCAGGTCGAAGGTGTCGATCTCGGCCTTGCTGCCCGCGGTGTCCTTGGCCTGGACGGCGGCGTCGGCGAAGGGCGCGCCGAGGGTGACGACCGAGTCGATGGAGTGGTCGGCCTGGAGCTTGGCCTCGATGGAGGACTGGACGTCGGGCATGTTGGTGCCGTCGACGTACAGGTTCTCCATGGTGCCGTGGAAGTTCTTCTTGGCACCTGCGCAGCGCTGCTCATGGCCGACGTTGCCCTGCTCGTGCAGGATGCAGAGCGCCTTCTTGCGTCCGCGCTTGTTGAGTTCGTCGCCGACGGCCTGGCCGGCGATCGTCTCGTCCTGGCCGATATGGGTGAGCGCGCCGAACTGCTTGGACTCCTCGGAGCCGGAGTTCACCGTGATCACCGGGATGCCGGCCTTCTCGGCCTTCTGCACGACGGCCTTCATCGAGTCGGGCTTGGCAAGGGTGACGATCAGCCCGTCGACCTTCTGGTCGATGGCGGTCTGCACCAGCTGGGCCTGCTGCTGGCCCTCCTCGCTGTGCGAGTAGAGGAAGGTGATGTTGTCCTTGGCCGCCGCCTGCTTGGAGCCCTTCTGGACGATGTCCCAGAAGGTGTCGCCGTCTCCCGAGTGGGTGACCATCGCGAACTTCCAGCGGGGGGTGTTCACCGCCGCCTTTCCGACGGCCGCGGCCCGCGATGCGCGCTCCTCGGCCCGCTTGCCCCCGGTGCTGCTGCATCCCGCCAGGGAGAGCCCCAGCGCCAGCGCCAGCGCCCCGCTGACCCAGCTTCGTACCCTTGCCACGACGTGATGCCCTTCTCGGTGTTCCTGTGCCTGCCGCGGTCGCCGTGTCTGCGCCGGCCGCCGCGCCTGCTGCCGTGCCCGCCGGTGCGGACGCTGGCCGGTCCCGTCCGGACCGGCGGCCCAAGTATGGGTCACCGCTGGTCGCGGACGAGTCATCGGGTACCGCCCAGGGGTGCGGAGGGGTGCGCTGCTGCTGTACGGGTCGTACGCAAGGGGGTCCGCCCTCTCTCCCGGCCGCCGGGTTGCGGCAGAGGAGTTCTAGCGGCGGGCACCCGGCCTCGTCAATGGTTTGTCAGAACATTCTTACGAGCTGTGGCGGCCCGGACGACCGCGCGGCGGACGGCACTTCGCGTCCGCACTTCGGCGGCAGGCCCTACGGGCGTACCAGCAGCTGGAACTCGAAGGCGTACCGCGAGGCCCGGTAGGTGTGGGTGCCGAACTCGACGGCCCGTCCCGTGGAGTCGTAGGTGGTCCGCTCCATGGTCAGCAGCGGCGCCCCCTCCTGCTCCCCGAGCCGGGCGGCCTCGTCGGCGGTCGCGGCGCGCGCGCCCACCGACTGGCGGGCGCTGTGCAGGGTGATCCCCGCGACGCGCAGCAGCCGGTACAGACCGGTGGACTCCAGCCGCGCCGTCTCCAGCGGCAGCAGCCCTTCGGGCAGATAGTTGCGGAGCTGCGCCATGGGCTCGCCGTACGCGAACCGCAGCCGCTCGACATACCGGACCTGGCCGCCTTCGGGCACTCCGAGTGCGGCGGCCGCATCGGCGGGCGCGGGGACGGTCTCGTTGCGCAGGACCGTGGTGGTGGGGTGCTGTCCCGCGGCGAGCAGGTCGTCGTAGAGGCTGCTCAGTTCGAGCGGGCGTCTGATCCGGCTGTGCACCACCTGGGTGCCGACTCCTCTGCGGCGGACCAGCAGCCCCTTGTCGACGAGCGACTGGATGGCCTGGCGGACGGTGGGGCGCGACAGGCCGAGGCGTCCCGCGAGGTCGATCTCATTGCCCAGCAGGCTGCCCGGGGCGAGCCTGCCCCGCTCGATGGCCGACTCCAGCTGCTGGGCGAGCTGGAAGTACAGCGGGACCGGACTGCCGCGGTCCACGCTGAGCTCAAGGCTGAGGGCGGGGTCCGCCTCGGGTTTGGACACGCCGAGAGGGTAGCCCAGGTCCGGTTGTCAGGACAAAGGCTTGACAGGGGGCGGAGCTGCGGCCACGTTGGGGTCCATGCGTATCGGACTCATCGGGACAGGCCGGATCGGTTCCTTCCACGCGAGGGTGCTCAGCGGCCACCGGGACGTCGGCGCGCTGCTGGTGGCCGACGCCGAAGGTGCGCGCGCCGCGGAGGTCGCGCGGCAGACCGGGGCGACGGCCGTCCCGTCGGTGGACGAACTCTTCGCCCGGGGCGTGGACGCGGTGGTCATCGCATCGGCGACCTCATCGCACGCCGCCCTGATCGGCCGGGCCGCCCGCTGCGGACTGCCGGTCTTCTGCGAGAAGCCCGTCGCCACCGATCTGCCCGGCACCCTGGCCGCGCTCCGGGAGGCCGAGGAGGCGGGCACCGTCCTCCAGCTCGGCTTCATGCGGCGCTTCGACGCCGGGTACACGGCGGCCCGCGAGCGGGTACGGTCGGGCTCGCTCGGCCGGCTGCACACCGTCCGCGCGCTGACCTCCGACCCCGCGCCGCCGCCCGCCGCGTATCTGCCGCTCTCCGGCGGGCTCTACCGGGACTGCCTGGTGCACGACTTCGACATGGTGCGGTGGGTGACCGGGCGCGAGGTGGCCGAGGTGTACGCAACCGGGTCGGACGCGGGGCCCGCGATGTTCCGCGAGGCCGGTGATGTGGACACGGCTGCCGCGCTGCTCACCCTGGACGACGGGACGCTGGTCACGGTGACCGCCACCCGGTGCAACGGGGCGGGCTACGACGTACGGATGGAGCTGGCCGGGGAGCTGGACCAGATCGTGGTGGGGCTCGACGGCCGTACGCCGGTCACCTCGACCGAACCGCAGGGCCCGCCGCCCGCGGGCCGGCCGTGGCCCGGCTTCCTGGAGCGGTTCGCCCCGGCCTACGAGGCCGAGCTCGACGCGTTTCTGCGGGTGGCACGGGGCGAGCTGGCCAATCCGTGCGACGGCCGGGAGGCGCTGGCCGCGCTGCGCGTCGCGGAGGCGTGCGAGCTGTCGCGCCGGGAGCGCCGCCCGGTCCACGCGGCCGAACTGGTCGCGGGATGACCGGAACACTCCCCAACACTCCTGCCCGCTAAGCGGATTGACGCCCTGTCACGTCGATGGCGGCGCGGCGGCCGAGAGCACCGTGCCCTGCGCCACGGCGCACAGCACCTCGTCGCCGTCGTCGCGCACCATGAACAGCTCGCAGCGGACCGTGGCCTGGCGGCGCCCGGTGTGCACCACTTCGGCGCGGGCGACGAGCGTACGGCCCGCGCCCGGCCGTACGTACTGGATGGAGAAGCCGCCGGTCAGCACGGCGGCCCCCAGCGTGGTCCCGGCGGCGAACGTCAGGGCGTTGTCCGCCGCGTACGCCAGGACTCCCCCGTGCAGAAAGCCGTCCTGCTGGAGGAGTTCGTCGCGTACGTCCACCTCAAGGACGGCCGCGCCGTCGCCGAACCCGGTGACGCGCGTGCCCAGCAGCCGGCTGAAGGGCTGCGCGTCGAGCGTCCTGCGGGCCAGCTCCAGGTCGGGTCCGCTCATCACACCACTCCTCGTCGTCCGGCGGCGTCCCGTCGTCCCGGTGTCACCAGCGCACCGGCAGTTTCCGCACCCCGTGCATCAGCAGCCCGGGAATCCACTGGTATGCGCCGCCGTCCGGGTCGAGCGCCAGGGCGGGGCAGCGTTCCAGCAGCGTACGGACGGCGATCCGGCCCTCCATCCTGGCCAGCGGCGCGCCCAGACAGAAGTGGATGCCGTGCCCGAAGGCGAGGTGTCCCTGCGGGGCGCGCCGGATGTCGAACCGGTCGGCGTCCGGGAAGCGGTCCGGGTCGCGGTCGGCCGAGCCGAGCGAGACCAGTACGGGATCGCCCGCCGCGATGTCGGCCGAACCGATCCGCAGGGGCTCCGCCGCGTGCCGGTAGGTGGCGGTCTCCACCGGTCCGTCGTAGCGCAGCATCTCCTCGACGGCTCCGTCCAGTAGGCTCATGTCGGCGCGCAGCGCGGCCAGTTGGTCCGGGTGCGCGAGGAGCGCGCGCACGCCGTTGGAGATGAGGTTGACGGTGGTCTCATGGCCCGCGACGAGCAGCAGGAAGGCCATCCCGACGAGTTCCTGGGCCGACAGCTGTCCGCCGTCCTCGTCACGGGCCCGGATCAGCGCGCTCAGCAGGTCATCGCCTGGCCGCTCCCGCTTGGCCTCGATGAGCGAGACGAGATAGCCGCTCATCGCCCGGACCGCGGCGCTCTCCTGGTCGCCGCCGGAGGGGCCGATCAGCTCGTTGGACCAGACCCGGAAGCTCGCCCGGTCCAGGTCGGGCACGCCGAAGAGTTCACAGATGACGGTCATCGGCAGCGGGAAGGCCAGCGAGTCCACCAGATCGGCCGTGCGCTCGGGCGCCGCAAGCATGGCGTCGAGGCAGGCGTCGGTGATCTCCTGCACCCGCGGGCGCAGCGCCTGGACGCGGCGCGCGGTGAACTCCCGGGCCACCAGCTTGCGCAGCCGGGTGTGCTGGGGCGGATCGGTGTCCAGCATGTTGGAGAAGAGGCCGTCCGACTCGTCCTTCCAGTCGCTCAGTCGCCGGGGATCCTTGATCAGCCTCGGGTCGTTGAACGCGGCCCGTGCCTCCTCGTGACCGACAACGAGCCAGACGCCAGCGGCGTCGGTGTCCTCGGTCCGGATACGGTGCACCGGCCCGGCGGCGCGCATCTTCTCGTAGTACGGATACGGGTTCGCGTTGAAGTCCGCCGTGTCCTGCCGCAGATCGATCAGCGTCATCGCCTCAGCGTACGTCGCCGCCGCCGTCCAGGAACCCCGCGTCGTGGACCAGCAGCGCGATCTGGACACGGTTGTTGAGGCCGAGGCGGGCCAGGATGCGCGACACCTGGGTCTTGACGGTGGGCACGCTCAGATAGAGGGCCGCCGCGATCGCCGCGTTGGGCTCGCCGCGTCCGACGGCGACCGCCACCTCCCGCTCACGCTCGGAGAGTTGGCCCAGCCGGGTCCGGGCCCGCACCGCCCGGTCGTCGGCGGCGCCGCCCGCCGCGTGCCGCATCAGCTGCCGGGTGACAGCGGGCGAGAGCACCGGGTCGCCGGCCGCCACCCGGCGGACCGCGGCGACGATCTCGGCGGGCGGGGTGTCCTTGAGCACGAACCCGGCCGCGCCCGCGCGCAGCGCCCGCAGCACCTGTTCGTCGGCGTGGAAGGTGGTGAGCAGGACGACCTCGGGGGCACCGGCACCGCCGCGCAGCCGTTCGGTGGCCGTCAGTCCGTCGACGCCCGGCATCCGGATGTCCATCAGGACCACATCGGGATGGAGCGCCGCGACCAGCGCGGGCACCTCGGAGCCGTCCGCCGCCTCACCGGCGATCTCGATGTCGTCGGCGCCGCCGAGCATGAGGGCGAGCCCGGCGCGTACGAGGGGGTCGTCGTCGACGACGAGGAGCCTGATGGTCACGCCGGCCAGGGTAGCCAGGCGGCGAGCCGGAAGCCGCCGCCGTCCGCCGCGCCGTGGTCGAGCCGGCCGCCCGCGAGGGTGGCCCGCTCGGTGAGCCCGATCAGCCCCTGGCCGGAACCGGGCACCTTCGGCACGGCACCGGGCGGCGGCGGGTTCCGTACCTCGACGGTCAGCCCGGTGCCGGGGCTGCCCGCGACCGTGACGGTGACCTCGGCCCCCGGCGCGTGTTTGCGGGCGTTGGTGAGCCCCTCCTGGGCGATGCGGTAGGCCGTGCGTCCGGTGGCGGCCGGGACGGTGGACGGGTCGGCGACCTCGTCGTGCAGGGTGACCGACATCCCGGCCTGCCGGGACTCGGCGGCCAGGGCGCCGAGCGTGGCCAGGGTGGGCTGTGGCCGGTTCTCCTCGCCGTCGCCCGGGGTCCGGAGCACGCCGATGATCTCGCGCAGGTCCTGGAGGGCCTCGTGGGCGCTGTCCCGGATGACCCCGGCGGCGCGGGCCACCTCGGGCGGGGGTGCGTCGGGCCGGAACTCCAGGGCTCCGGCGTGGACGCTGAGCAGGGTCAGCCGGTGCGCCAGTACGTCGTGCATCTCCCGGGCGATGGCCTCGCGGGCCAGCCGCTGGGCCTGTTCGGCGCGGAGGTCGGCCTCCGCCTCGGCGCGGTGGGCGCGTTCGCGCAGCACGACGACGAGCTGGCGCCGGGAGCGTACGAACATGCCCCACAGGATCACCAGCAGGACCAGGACCATCCCGTACAGCGTCGAGCTGATCCAGGACATGGACGGGTCGGGGCGCAGAGCGGGCTGCACTCCCCCCGCCGCGACCGCCGCAGCCCCCAGCACCAGGACCGGCCGGAACGGCCGGTGCACGGCCACGCTGAACAGCGCCACCAGCACGGCCCCGGCGGCGAGCGGCGCGAACGCGCTGACCACCACGAGCACCGCGGCGAGCCCCACCGGCCAGCGCCTGCGCACCCACAGCGCGCAGCAGGAGACGGCGCCCATCAGCATGTCGGCGACGCTGTCGAGGTCGGAGTAGCCCGGCTGGTTGCTGAGGGAGTCCAGGGCCAGCACCCCGATGACCAGCGCGATCACGAAGGCCGTGACGTCCACGATCCAGTCGCGCAGGGTACGGCGCGGCCTCACCCGGTCCGGGGCGGGTTCGCTGCCCGCGAGGGCCGATGGCAGCAGCCAGGGGTACTCCGAACGCGTCATATCGACAAAGTTACGCAGCGGTCCGCGCCGGTGCGGTGTTCAGGCGGGCAGTCGAGACCAAAGTCGCGGAGTCCGAGACTTTGGGAGCTGCCGGGACCGCGGGAGCTGCCGGGACCCGGGATCCACGGCGGGCGGGCGCACCGCCGGGCCCGGCCGCACGCTGCCCCGCCGGGGCCGTGGGCCGGTCAGGGGCCGTACGCCGCCGGGGCCTGACCGACAGCGACAGCGTACGGCCCCGTCCGACAGCTCCGGTCCTGGCCGACGGCGTACGGCCCGGCCGGTCTACCCGGGCGCCGGCCGGTCTATCCGGCGTTCGTGGAGAAGAGCCCGCCCGTGGGTCCCTGCTTGTCGCCGCCCTGCGCCTTCTTCAGGGCGTTCGCGAGACCCTCGATGGTGAGCGACTGGAGGATGACACGGCCGTTGCCCTCAAGAGTGGCCAGGGACAGGCCCTCGCCGCCGAAGACGGCGTTCATCATGCCCTGGCGGTTGAGTCCGCCGATGCGCTGGACGCCGTACTCGATGCCCTCCTCGAAGGCGACGATGCAGCCGGTGTCGACCTCGATACGGCCGCCGAAGTCGGCCGGGTTGAGGTCGATGAAGTTGCCCGCGCCGCAGATGATCACGGTGCCGCGGCCGGTGAACTTCTCCAGGATGAAGCCCTCGCCGCCGCTGCGGCCGGTCCGGCCGCCCTGCCAGGCGATACCGAAGTCGACCGTGGACTCCGCCGCCACGAACGCGTCCTTCTCGGCGAACCACGCCCGGCTGCCGTTCAGCTCCAGGGCCCGCATCTCACCCGGGAGCACGCCCGCGAATCCGACCGTGCCCTCGCCTCCGGTCGCCGCGAAGTACTGGAAGGCGAGCGACTCGCCCGCCAGGGCCCGCTGGCCGACCTGCATCGCGGTGCCCATGGCCTGCCTGAGCATCCCGCCCATGCCACCGCTCGCCCCCTGCTGGCCCGGCCCCTGCTGGCCGCCGCCACCGCCGGGACCGGAGAGACGCGTCTCCATGCTCACGTTCGAGGTCTTGAAGAGGAACTTCCCGGCCTCGCAGTAGACGGTCTGGCCTGGCTGAAGGCTGACGACGGCCATCTGCATGGCATTGCCGACGATCTCTTGCTGGAGGGTCACGGCCGGTTCTCCTTGGGGCGGTGGCGGGGCGGGTACGTACGTCCGTACCGGCAGATGAACGGCCGGCACCGGCCGTTCGGTTCCGGAGGCGGTGCGAGGCGCCCGCTCCGCTTCCCACCGGGACTGGGACCTGCCGGTGCCGTCCTCCGCTCTGCCGGGACGTGCGAACCCTACTGTCCACGGCCCGGCGGGGCGGCCCGGCCGATGAGACCGCCTCGACGGCGCCGCCGGGCGGTCCCGGCCCCCGAACCGTCGTCCCGCCCCTCAGCCGCCGTCGCGTTCAAGCAGTCGGCCCACCGGCTCGCCCGGTACGCCGTCCTCGGCGATCCGTACGCCCCGCAGCCAGGTGGAGCGCACCACCCCGTACAGGGTCTTGCCCGCGTACGCCGTGACCTGGTTCCGGTGGTACAGCTCGGCCGGGTCGACGGTGAACGTGTCGTCGGGCGCGAGGACCGCGAAGTCGGCGTCCCGTCCGGCCTCGATCGCGCCCTTGGCGGAGAGCCCGGCGAGCGCGGCGGGCGCCGTGGACATCCAGCGGACCACGTCGTCGAGGGTGTGGCCCCGCTCGCGTGCAGCCGTCCAGATCGCCGGGAGCCCCAGCTGGAGGGAGGAGATCCCGCCCCACGCGTCGGCGAAGTCGGGGGTCTTGAGGTCGGTGGTGCAGGGCGAGTGGTCGGAGACGATGCAGTCGATCGTCCCGTCGGCGAGCCCCTGCCACAGCGCGTCCTGGTTGGCGGCCTCGCGGATCGGCGGGCAGCACTTGAACTCCGTTGCCCCGTCCGGGACTTCCTCCGCCGTCAGGGTCAGGAAGTGCGGGCAGGACTCCACGGTGACGCGGACGCCCTCCCGCCTGGCCGCGGCGATCAGCGGCAGCGCGTCGCTGGACGAGAGATGCAGGATGTGGATCCGTGCGTCAAGGCGCCGGGCGAGCGCGATGAGGCCCTCGATGGCCGCGTTCTCGGCGGCGCGCGGGCGGGAGGCCAGGAAGTCCGCGTACTGCGGGCCGCTGCGCTGCGGGGCGTCGGCCAGCTGGTGCGGGTCCTCGGCGTGGACGATCAGCAGCCCGCCGAAACCGGCGATCTCCGCCATGGAACGGGCGAGCTCCTCCTGGTCCAGCTCGGGGAACTCCTCGACGCCGGACGGCGACAGGAAGCACTTGAACCCGAACACCCCGGCGTCGTACAGCGGGCGCAGGTCCTTGACGTTGGAGGGGATCGCGCCGCCCCAGAAGCCGACATCGATATGGGCCTTGCTGCGGGCCACATCCTGCTTGGTCCGCAGATTGGCGGCGGTGGTGGTCGGCGGCAGCGAGTTCAGCGGCATGTCGAGCAGAGTGGTGATGCCGCCCGCCGCCGCGGCCCTGGTGGCGGTCCAGAACCCCTCCCACTCGGTACGCCCGGGGTCGTTCACATGGACATGGGTGTCGACGAGACCGGGAAGCAGCACATCGTCCCCGAAGTCCGTCAGCCGGGCACCCTCCGGCACCTCCGCGTCGTAGGGCAGCACTGCCGCGATCTTTCCCTCGGCAACGGCGACCGATGCGGCGCGTGTCCCCTGGGGGGTGATGACACGCGTCGAGCGCAGTACCAGTTCGGTGGTGGACACCCGGGCCCCTCTTTCCATATAGCGAAATTCACGTTCCAGTAATGGAGTGTTCGCCGCACACCGTGGCGCGTCAAGACCGAACCGGTCGCCTGTACGATTCCACAAAGCAAAAGCCAAATTTCGGCCACCGGAATGTGCTTCTCGTGGTGACCCTGGGGCCGGATCGTACCCATCCGACGGCCCGATCCGGACAAAGGGGTCCTGACCGGCGCCTACGCCCGTCGCCTGAGCGGATGCCGCGGACCGCGGACCGGTAGGCTGGCGCCTTGCCCCGCCCGCCTCGAAAGGACCGCCGCCGTGCCGCAGTCCCACGCCAGCGCACCCGACGCCAAGACCGCAGCACCGAGCGGTGGCGTCCAGTCCCTGGAGCGCGCCTTCGACCTGCTGGAGCGGATGGCCGACTCCGGCGGGGAGGTCGGCCTGAGCGAGCTCTCGGCCGCCAGCGGTCTGCCGCTGCCCACGATCCACCGGCTGATGCGCACCCTGGTCGCCTGCGGTTACGTACGTCAGCAGCCCAACCGGCGCTACGCCCTGGGCCCGCGGCTGATCCGGCTCGGCGAGTCGTCGGCCCGGCTGCTCGGGACCTGGGCGCGCCCCTATCTCGCCCGGCTGGTCGAGGAGACCGGCGAGACCGCGAACATGGCCCTGCTCGACGGGGACGAGATCGTGTACGTCGCCCAGGTCCCCTCGAAGCACTCGATGCGGATGTTCACCGAGGTGGGACGGCGGGTCCTGCCGCACTCCACCGGCGTCGGCAAGGCACTTCTCGCATACACCCCGGCGCCCGAGGTCAGGGCGCTGCTCGCGAGGACCGGTATGCCGGCCGCCACCGAGAAGACGATCACCACGCCCGAGGGGTTTCTCGACGCGCTGGAGGCCGTGCGCCGGGCGGGGTACGCGGTGGACGACAACGAGCAGGAGATCGGGGTCCGCTGTCTCGCGGTCCAGGTCCCCAACTCCCCCACCGCCGCCGCGATCTCGATCTCGGGCCCGGCGGGCCGGGTGACGGAGGAGGCGACCGAGCGGATCGTGCCGATCCTCCAGGGCATCGCACTCGAACTCTCGGCCACCCTCGCGAGCACGGGACCGCAGCAGGTCTGATCCCGCCCTCCTCGCGGCCACGGGGCCGCAGCAGGTTGGCCCCGGCTTGTCCGGGTCCAGGCCCCTGTCCGGGTCCGGGCGTCCCGCCCATCCGTGCACCTCAGCCGCCCTGCACCATGAGCCGCCTGTCCGCGTGCTTCATGCCACCGGCACCGTGAGCCGCCCGTCCGCCATCGAAACCGTCCGGTCCATCCGGTCCAGATGGGCGTGGTCATGGGTGACCAGCACCGTCGCGGTCCCGCGCGCCCTGGTCAGCGTGGTCAGCAGGTCGAGCACGCCCGCGCCCCGCTCGTGGTCGAGGGCGCTGGTGGGCTCGTCGACCAGCAGCACCGACGGCTCGTTCATCAGCGCACGGGCGATGTTGACGCGCTGCCGCTGCCCGCCCGACAGCTGGTGCGGACGCCGCCCCGCCTGGTCGGCGAGGCCCACCGCGTCCAGCAACTCCCGCGCTCTCTCCCGTACTTGCCCGGTGGATCTGCCCGCGAGATGCGCCATCACCTGGAGCTGCTCGGCGGCGGTCAGCGCGGGGAGCAGATTCGGCTGCTGGAAGACGATCCCGATACGGTCGCGCCGGAGCGCCGCCTTCCCCGCGCGGTTCAGCGAGGCCGTGTCCGTTCCGTCGACCACCACCCGGCCGCGCTCGGGGGTGACCAGCGTCGCCGCCACGGCGAGCAGGCTCGACTTGCCGGAGCCGGAAGGCCCGACCACCGCCGTCAGCGAACCGGCCGGGACATCGAGGGAGACCGCGTCCAGGGCGACCAGCCGGCCGTCCCCGTCGGGGTAGGTCAGCGTCACGGCGTCGAGGGTGAGGGTCATCGTGCGCTCCCGAGTGCGGTCAGCGGGTCGACGGCGGTGATCCGCCGGATGGACAGAGCGGCGCCGAGCACCCCGAGGGCGACGGTCACGGCGGCGGGGACGGCAGCGGTCAGCGGATCGAGCACAAACGGAACACTCGCCGGTACGACTGCGCCGGTCCCGGCCGCCACGGCGGTGCCCAGCACCACCCCGGACAGCAGCATCACGACCGCCTGCCCGAGCGCGTCGCGCAGCAGATACGGGGTGGAGGCGCCCAGCGCCTTCAGAACGGCGATGTCGCCGCTGCGCTGGATCGTCCAGACGGTGAAGAACGCGCCTGTCACCAGGGCCGAGATGACGAAGAGGAAGCCCCGCATCAGCTGGAGCGAGCCGTTCTCCGCCTGGTAGGAGGGGAGCGCGCCCAGCGAGCCGTCCCGGGTCAGCGTCGTCGTACCTGCGGCGCGGTCGCCCGTGCCGATGTCGGCCCCGTGGGTGGTCAGGGCCACCACACTGGCCTGCTCCCCCTTGGCGAGCGAGGTCCAGGCGACCGGGGTGTGGCTGTACGAGTCGTCCCCGGCGACCGCCTTCACCGTGAGCTTTCGGCCGGACAGCGTGACGGTGTCCCCGGCCGCCGCCCCCAGGTCCTCCGCGGCGCCGGTGGACAGCACCACACCGGAGCGCCCCGGGTCCACGGGCGCCAGACCTGAACCGGGCCGCACCCCGAACGCGGAGACCGCGGCCGTGCGCCCGCCCGCCTCGGCATCGGCGGTGTCGATGGCCACCGGCTGCGCGCTCCGCACTCCGGGCTGAGCGGCCCAGGTCCGCCAGGCGCTCTGCGGCAGCCGCGACCCGGAGAAGGACGGGGACTGCCCGGAGGGCGGCGCGGCGAAGGCCAGATGGTCGGCGGGCAGCCGGGTGATGGCGGACGTGTTGTCCTTGGCCAGCCCGGCGGTCAGCCCGGACAGCAGCCCGACCAGCAGCGTGATGAGTACGACGACCGTCCCCATCAGGGCGAACCGCCCCCGGGCGAACCTCAGATCTCTCCATGCGACGAACATGTGCCCCACCCTGCTGGCCACAGAGGTGCGCGGGCATCGCGCCACGGATGGCTCCGCGCGGATCGAAGGGCGGAGCCGGCAGTCAACCTTTCGATTGAGGGCGTTCCGGGACGATCCGCCTACGCTGGAGGGATCATGGACCCCCGTGCACTGACCCCCGCCCTGCTCGTCCTGCGGCTCTGCCTCCATCTGCTGATGGCGGGGCTGCTGGCGCTGGCCGCGGTGCGGGCGCTCGCCGGTCAGCCGGCGGACGCGCCCGCGGTGGTGGCCGCCGCCGCGGTCATGGGCGCGGTGTACGCGGCGGGCACGGCCTGGCCTTCGGTACGGAGTTCACGCCGCTCCGCCGCGGTCTGGCTCGGGGTCCTGGGCCTCGCCTGGCTGGGGCTGCTCGTGGTCTCGCCGGACGGGCTGTGGATGGCCTTCCCGCTGTACTTCCTCCAGTTGCACCTGCTGCCGGTGCGCTGGTCGGTTCCGGTGGTGCTGGTCACGGCGGGTGCGGCCATCGCCGCCTATCTGGGGCACGGCGCGGCGCTGAATCCCGGTGCGTTCATCGGGCCGCTGCTCGGGGCGGCGGTCGCCGTGGCCACCGTCCTCGGCTACCAGGTGCTCTACCGCGAGAGCGAGAGCCGCCGCCGGCTGATCGAAGAGCTGATCTCGACCCGGGCCGAACTCGCCGAAGCCGAACGGGCCGCGGGCACACTCGCCGAGCGCGAGCGGCTCGCCCGGGAGATCCACGACACGCTCGCCCAGGGGCTCTCCTCCATCCAGTTGCTGCTGCGGGCCGCGGGGCGCACGCTGCCCGCCGGAGCTCCGGCCGCCACCCACATCGAACAGGCGCGCCAGGCCGCGCAGAACAATCTGGCCGAGGCCCGCCGCTTTGTGCGGGCGCTCTCGCCGCCCGCGCTCGAACACGGTTCGCTGGCGGCCGCGCTCGACCGCCTCAGCACCGGCAGCCCCGGACCGCGCGTCCGGTTCTCCACCAGTGGTACGCCGGTCGCGCTGCCCACCCCGTACGAGGTGGCGCTGCTGCGTATCGCGCAGTCGGCGCTCGCCAACACCGTGCGGCACGCCGGGGCGTCCCGCGCCGGGATCACCCTGAGCTTCATGGAGACCGCGGTCGCCCTGGACGTCGTCGACAACGGCTCCGGCTTCGATCCGCTCTCCGCCGGTACCCCGTCGACAGAGGGCGGATTCGGGCTGCGCGCCATGCGTGCGCGGGTCGAGTCGCTGGGCGGCACCTTCGCCGTCGAGTCCGCGCCGGGCCAGGGGACGGCCATCGCGGTCACCCTGCCGCTGCCCGAATCCGATCAGGCGCCCGCGCCGGAAGAGGTGTCCGCATGACGATCCGGCTGCTGCTCGCCGACGACCACCCGGTGGTACGGGCCGGGCTGCGCGCCGTACTCGACACCGAGCCGGGTTTCCGGGTCGCCGGGGAGGCGTCGACCGCCGAGCAGGCCGTCGAGCTGGCCGCTTCGGGCGGGTTCGATGTCGTCCTGATGGACCTTCAGTTCGGCGCGGGCATGCACGGCGCACAGGCCACGGCCGCGATCGCCGCCGCCGAAGGCGCGCCCAGGGTCCTGGTGCTGACGACATACGACACGGACGCGGACATCCTGGCCGCTGTCGAGGCCGGGGCGAGCGGCTATCTGCTGAAGGACGCCCCGCCGGAGGAGCTGGCCGCCGCCGTGCGGACCGCGGCGGCGGGCCGCTCGGCGCTGGCCCCGGCCGTCGCCCACCGGCTGATGGACCGGATGCGCACACCGGGCGAGTCGCTCACCCGCCGGGAGCTGGAGGTGCTGCAGCTGGTCGCGGACGGGCTGTCGAACCAGCAGATCAGCAAGGCGCTCTTCCTCAGCCAGGCGACGGTGAAGTCCCATCTGGTGCACATCTACGCGAAGCTGGGTGTCGACTCCCGTACGTCGGCGGTGGCCGCGGCCTCGGCGAAACGGCTCATCCGCCGTGCCGGTGGCTCAGCACATTGACCACCGTGCCGTTCGGATCGCGTACGAAGAACCGCCGGACGCCCCACTCCTCGTCCTGGAGCGGACGCACGACCTCCGCCCCGGCGGCCAGCATCGCCGCGTGCACCGCGTCCACGTCCTCCACCTCGACCGAGACGTCGGGCTGGACCGCGGCGCTCGCGTCCTGCGTGGTGAGGGTGATCTGCGCGGTGGGGTTGACGGGCGAGGCGAGGGTGATGAGCGAGCCGTGGTTCATGACCTCGCCGAGCCCGAGCAGAGCGTAGAAGTCGCGGCTCTCCGCCATGGCGTCCGTGGTGATGTCCGGCACCACTCTGCGGACGGACATCAGGTGGCCGATCCGAAGAGCTCCACCGCGTTCCGCACCTCCGCGAGGGAGACCGCGAGGGCGCTGACCGAGCCGATCGCCCCGGCGACCAGCAGCAACGAGCGGCGCAGCGGCAGGATTTCCGGCACACCGCTCCTGGCCATGGCCTCCAGGGCGGCCAGTTCGTCCTCGGCGATGGCACGGTCCGGGAACTGGGCCGGGTGGGCGGCCAGTTCACGGCGGAGCCGGGCGACCGATGAGCTGAGCTCCGACACCCTGGGGTCGTCACCGGTGCCCGTTACGCGTTTCTGGCCCGCACTTCGCAACAAAGTTCCCCCTCGCACCACTCTGTGCCGGTCGTTCCCTACGGTTGATCGACCGTGTGGCGCTGGTCGGACACCGCGGGTCACGAGTCAGTTAACGCCACCGCCCGGCGTTCTCGCCACTCCACAGCGGGAATTCAGCCGGACGGGGTGGTGTCCATGAGGTATCCAGTCCTGATGCGACACGAAGGCGGAAAAGAATGAACACGACGGACCCGAAACACCCGGGCGCCACCGGTCCGGCCGGACCGGTGGTGGCCGGGCTGCTGCTCGCGGCAGGCGGCGGGCGGCGGCTGGGCGGACGGCCGAAGGCCCTCCTTGAGCACCGCGGCCGGCCGCTGGTCGAGCATGCGGTGCGGGTGCTGCGCGAGGGCGGCTGCGGACCGGTGCATGTCGTCCTGGGCGCCGCGGCGGACGACGTACGGAAACGGGCGGAACTGTCCGGATGCGTACTGGCCGACAACGCCCGGTGGGAGGAGGGCATGGGCTCGTCCCTGCGCACCGGACTCGCCTCGCTCGCCGGGTCGGGGGCGGACGCCGCCCTCGTCCTGCTGGTCGACCAGCCGGGGATCGGCGCGGCGGCGGTGACCCGGGTACGGGAGGCGGGCGGCTCCGCGACAAGCCTGGTGGCCGCCTCGTACGGGGGGAAGCGCGGCCACCCGGTCCTCTTCGGCGCCGACCGCTGGACGGACATCGCGGCCGGCGCCGTCGGCGACCGCGGGGCCCGCGGCTATCTCAGGGCCCACCGGGCGGCCGTCACCCTGGTCGAGTGCTCCGACATCGCCGAGGAGTACGACATCGACACGGTAGAGGACCTGTTCCACTTGGAGTGACCGGCCTGGCACTCTGCGACGACTTCTGTCGATCCGGAGAATCTCGATGTCAACATAGCGTTGAACTTCCACCATGAGGAAACTAGTATCCACACGTCAGAAGCGCTCTGTGCCCCACAGAGCGCCCGCGACCGTATCGCGACCCCGTGGCACTCCGTGCCACCATGAGAGTCCTGCGGCCGTCAGGTACCGCCCGCTGAAGGAGTGACAGCTCATGTCCGCACCAGCGCCGTCTCCGCTGGCCATCGTCGATGCCGAGCCCCTGCCCCGGCAGGACGAGGTCCTCACCGATGCGGCCCTGGCCTTCGTGGCCGAGCTGCACCGGCGGTTCACCCACCGCCGTGACGAGCTGCTCGTCCGCCGTGCCGAGCGCCGTGCCGAGATCGCCCGGACGTCCTCGCTCGATTTCCTTCCGGAGACCGCGAGCATCCGCGCCGACGACAGCTGGAAGGTCGCGCCGGCCCCGGCCGCGCTGAACGACCGCCGCGTCGAGATCACCGGCCCGACCGACCGCAAGATGACCATCAACGCCCTCAACTCGGGCGCCCGGGTCTGGCTCGCAGATTTCGAGGACGCGTCCGCCCCCACCTGGGAGAACGTTGTCACAGGCCAGCTCAATCTGACCGACGCCTATGAGCGCCGGATCGACTTCACGGACCCGAAGTCCGGCAAGTCGTACGCCCTGAAGCCCGCGGAGGGGCGGGGGACCCGCGGGGGGGGCCCCCCGCGGGGGGGCCCGCCAGAGCACCCCCGCCGCCACCAAGCCCCCCCCCCACCCCCCGCCCG
>NZ_JBHYWP010000067.1:45273-46506 GCF_042751845.1 Streptomyces sp. NPDC059398
TCACGCCCCCCAAGACCGGCATGTCGTACGCCCTGAAGCCCGCGTACGAGCTGGCGACCGTCGTGGTGCGCCCGCGCGGCTGGCACCTCGACGAGCGCCACCTCGTCCTCGACGACCGCCCCGTCCCCGGCGCGCTGGTCGATTTCGGCCTGTACTTCTTCCACAACGCCAAGCGCCTGATCGAGCTCGGCAAGGGCCCGTACTTCTACCTGCCGAAGACCGAGTCCCACCTGGAGGCGCGCCTCTGGAACGAGATCTTCGTCTTCGCGCAGGACTACGTCGGCATCCCGCAGGGCACCGTCCGCGCGACCGTCCTGATCGAGACGATCACGGCGGCGTACGAGATGGAGGAGATCCTCTACGAGCTGCGCGACCACGCGTCCGGGCTGAACGCGGGACGCTGGGACTACCTGTTCTCCATCGTCAAGAACTTCCGCGACGGCGGCTCCAAGTTCGTCCTGCCGGACCGCAACCTGGTCACGATGACGGCGCCGTTCATGCGCGCGTACACGGAGCTGCTGGTCCGCACCTGCCACAAGCGCGGGGCGCACGCCATCGGCGGTATGGCCGCCTTCATCCCCTCGCGCCGTGACGCCGAGGTCAACAAGGTGGCCTTCGAGAAGGTCAAGGCGGACAAGGACCGCGAGGCCGCCGACGGCTTCGACGGCTCCTGGGTCGCCCACCCGGACCTGGTGCCGATCGCCATGAAGTCGTTCGACGCGGTGCTCGGCGAGAACCCGAACCAGAAGCAGCGGCTGCGCGAGGACGTCTCGGTGGCACCCGGTGACCTGATCGCGATCGACTCGCTGGACGCCAGGCCGACGTACGAGGGCCTGGTCAACGCGGTCCAGGTCGGCATCCGCTACATCGAGGCATGGCTGCGCGGCCTGGGTGCGGTGGCCATCTTCAACCTGATGGAGGACGCCGCGACGGCGGAGATCTCCCGCTCGCAGATCTGGCAGTGGATCAACGCGAACGTGGTCTTCGAGAACGGCGAGCACGCGACGGCGGAGCTGGCCCGGAAGGTCGCGGCGGAGGAACTGGCCGCGATCGAGAAGGAGATCGGCGCGGAGGCGTTCGCTGCGGGCAAGTGGCAGCAGGCACACGACCTCCTGCTGACGGTGTCCCTGGACGCCGACTACGCGGACTTCCTGACGCTGCCCGCGTACGAGCAGCTGGGGAACTGAGGCTCGGTCACGCAGGAGAGGAACGGGGGCAGCCCCGGCGCCGCAC
>NZ_JBHYWP010000068.1:0-764 GCF_042751845.1 Streptomyces sp. NPDC059398
CAGCAGGGCCATCAGCAGGCCGCAGACGCTCACGATCGTCTGGATCGCCGTATGTGATTTCGTCGCCTGGCCGAGCGACATGCCGAAGGACTCCTTCACCAGCCAGAAGCCCGCGTGGTTCACGTAGTTGAGGCCGATCGAGCCCGCTCCGATCGCGACCACGAGCAGGGCGGTGTGCAGACTGCTGCCGGACTCCGCCAGCGGGGCCAGGATGCCCGTCGCCGCGACGATTCCCACGGTGGCCGAGCCCGTCGAGAAGGACAGGAGCAGAGCCAGCAGCCAGCCCAGGACCAGGACGTTGACATGCAGTCCCGACGCGGCCGACTCGACGGCCTTGCCGATCCCCGAGTCCTCCAGGACCTGGTTGAACGCGCCGCCGCCCGCGATGATCAGGAGGATGCCCGCCACCGCCTTGAGGCTGTCGGTCAGGGACGAACGGATCGCGTCGGGCGTCATGTCGCTGCGGTAGCCGAGTGCGAAGAGCGCGAAGAGGAAGCCCGCGAGCATGGCGATCACCGGCTCGCCCGTGAAGGTCAGCACATGCCGTACGGGGCTCGACTCGTCGTACGCCAGCTCCGCGAGGGTGCGCAGCAGCATCAGGACCACCGGGACGAGCACGGCGGTCAGCGCCCAGCCGGTACGGACCTTGTTGACGGGAGGGGCGGAGCCGTCGGCGGCGGGGCCGGCGCTGCACCACCCCCGGGCCCCGGCCGGGCGTTAGGTACCCCGGTAAATTGGGAACAGGTTCGGGGCCGGGGGGGCGG
>NZ_JBHYWP010000068.1:774-19019 GCF_042751845.1 Streptomyces sp. NPDC059398
CCCGTCGGTGGGCTTGTCGGTGGAGGCGGCGGGCGACTCTGGGGGGGGGGCGCCGAGGGTGGGGGGGGGCGCGGCGGTGGGGGGTGTGTCCCTCCCCCTCCACCCCCCCGGGGCGCCGTCGGGCCGTTCGGAACCGGTGAACTTGGCGACCAGTTCCGGGTCGGGGCGGACGTCGAGACGCGGCGCTATCCACCGGCCGTACACCGGACCGGCGATGATGATCGTCGGGATCGCGCAGACCAGGCCGACCACGATCGTGATGCCCAGGTTGGCGTGCAGGCCCTCCACCGCGACCAGCGGGCCCGGGTGCGGCGCCACCATGCCGTGCAGGGTCGACAGAGCGGCGATGGCCGGGGTGGCGAGGAAGACGTACGGGGAGCCCTTGACCTGGTGGGTGTCCTGGAGGCGCCGGGCCACGCTGAAGATCAGCGGAAGCAGCACGATCAGCCCGATCTCGAAGAACATCGGGATGCCGATGATGAAGGCGGCGCCCGCCATGTACCAGGGCAGGGAGCGTTCACCGGACCGGTCGACGATCAGGCGGGCGATCTTGTCCGTGGCGCCCGATCCCGACAGCAGCCTGCCCAGCATGGCGCCGAAGGCCAGGGTCACACCGACGTTGCCGAGGATCCCGCCCGCGCCCGACTCCAGCGACTCCGCGATCTTCGCCACGGGCTGCCCCGCGGCCAGCGCGACACCGATCGATACGGTCATCAGCGCCACGAAGGGGTGGAAGCGCAGCCGTGAGTTGATCAGCGTGATCAGCGCGGCGATGGCCGCCGCCAGAATGATCAGCAGCGTCCAGGTGTGCCCCGTCACAGCCGGCCCCCGCGGGTGCGACAGGAACGGGCCCGTGGTCCGGGGCGCGGTATCTTCAGCAAGAGAACTCCTGGTGCGGCTCGTTGTGTCCCGGGCGGAAGCTATCCGGCGGCTGCCACTGCTCTCCAGGTTCTGCGCGCAACCCGCGTAAGCCCTGATCCGCGCTTTCTGCGCATTCTGTGCACGGGGCGGCGCCGGTTACCGTCGGCGGGGTGAGATTCTTCGAACCGTCCGCCCGGCGGCCGTCCGCCCGGCGGCTCTCCGCGCGCTCGCGGGGCGGCGGACGGTCCCGGCTGCGGATGCGACTGCGGCTGCGCACTCAGGTGCTGTTGTTGCAGTGCGCGGTCGTCGCGGTGACCCTGGCTGCCGCGTTCGGTGCCTTCGCGTACTCCAACGAGCACCGGCTCGTGCACGAGTACCAGCTGCGCGCGCTCGCCGTGGCCCGTACGGTCGCCGCCCAGCCCGCAGTCCGGCGCGGAGCTGCCCAGTACTCCGCGGCCAACGCCCGGCCGGGCGGCGGGGCCGCGGACACCCCGCGCGGGACGCTCGCCGCCGGGCCGGTCCAGACGGCGGCCGAGGCCGCCCGTACCAGGACGGGTTCGCTGTTCGTGGTGGTCACCGACGACCGGGGCATCAGGCTCGCCCACCCGGAACGCTCCCAGCTGGGCAGAAGGGTGAGCACCGACCCGAGCGGCGCCCTCTCCGGCCATGAGGTGCTGGCCAGGGACCACGCGTATCTCGGCCACGAGGTGGTCGCGAAGGTCCCGGTGTACGCGCCGGGCTCGCACCGGGTCGTCGGCGAGGCCAACGCGGGTGTCGCCGTGTCCGACGTACGGGCGCAGCTGGTGCGCGTACTCCTGGGCGGGCTCGGCTGGCTGATCGTCGCCCTGCTGCTCGGGATCGGCGCGTCGGCGCTGCTGGCGCGGCGGTGGAAGCGGCTGACGCTGGGCCTGGAACCGGAGGAGCTGGCCGGTCTGGTGCAGGAGCAGGAGGCCGTCCTGCACGGGATCGGGGAGGGGGTGCTCGCCGTGGACAACGGCGGGACGGTCACCGTGGTCAACGACGAGGCACGCCGGCTGCTGGCGACCCGGGCCCGGCCGGGGCGGTCCGTCGATTCGCTGGGACTGACACCGCGGGTGCTGGCGACGATCCGTACGCCGGTGGGCAGCCCGGTCATGGCAGCGGTCGGCGAACGGGTCCTCGTGCTCTCGTCGCGGCGGGTCGTACGTGACGGGCGGGATCTCGGCACGCTGCTGACCGTTCAGGACCGCACCGATGTCGAGTCGCTGACCCGCCAGCTCGACGCGGTCCAGGCGATGAGTTCGGCGCTGCGCGCCCAGCGCCACGAATTCGCCAACCGGCTGCATGTGGTCTCCGCGCTGGCCCACGGCGGTCACCTCGCGGAGACGGCCGAGTACATCGGCACCCTGCTCGGCACGGGCCCGCCGGGCGGGGCGCTGCCCGGTCTCGACGCGGTCCACGACTCCTACATGAGGGCCTTTCTGTCCGCGAAGGCGGCCCAGGCCCGGGAGAGCGGGGTGACGCTGGTGATCGGCGGGGCGACCTGGGCCGACGGGACCGTGACAGCGCCGGTCGATGTCACCACGGTGTTCGGCAATCTGGTCGACAACGCGGTCGACGCCGCCCGGGACGGCGCGCGCTCCCCCTCCCTCGTCGAGGTGGAGCTGATGACCGAGGACGGCACCCTCCTCATCACGGTCGCCGACTCCGGCGACGGCGTTCCGGACGGGCCCGCCGACGACGTGTTCCGCGAGGGCATGTCGACCAAGGACCACACGGCGGCGGTGGGCGGCCGGGGTATCGGGCTGGCACTGGCGCGCCAGATCGCCCGGGTCAGGGGCGGCGACATCCATCTCGCGGAGCGCGGCGGCCCGCCTGCCGGGACCGGGTCGCCGGGGGCGGACGGTGCGTCCACGGCTCGGGGGCCCGGTGGGCCTGGTGGGCCTCGGAGCGAGTACGGCGATCCGTCGGATTCCGGCCAGGGCGGGGCTGAGCAGGGCCGGGTCTCGGGCGGCGCCGTGTTCGTGGCCCGGCTGCCGGGGGTCATCGGGACGGAGAGCGAGGGGGACGGATCAGGGACGGCGGGAACCGGAGGAGTTGAAGTGTCCGGAGTGGGTGAAGTGAGTGAAGTGACGGAAGCGGCAGCAGAAGTGGCTGAGGGTTACGTGAGCGAGGGTGACGTGAGCGGGGCCCAGGCAACCGGAGCCCACACGACCGACGAGGTCCACCGGGCCGGGCCCGGAGTGGACCGTCCAGGGGCCGGGGACGAGGCAGGCCGATGACCGAGCGCGAGCCGTACTCCGTCCTGGTCGTCGACGACGACTTCCGGGTGGCCGGGATCCATGCGTCGCTGGTCGACGGGGTACCGGGCTTCCGCGCCGTCAGCACCGCGAACTCCGCCGGGACAGCGCTCCGGGCCGCCGCCGGTACGCCCGTGGACCTGGCGCTGATCGACCTTTATCTGCCCGACGGTTCCGGGCTCGATCTGCTGGGCCGCCTGGAGTGCGACGCCTTCGTCCTGAGCGCGGCCACCGAGGGGGCGACCGTGCGACGCGCGGTGTCGGCGGGCGCACTCGCGTATCTGGTCAAGCCGTTCACCCCGGAACTGCTGGCCGAGAAGCTGCACGGCTACGCCCGCTTCCGCCAGCTGACCGGCACCGAGACCGTCGACCAGGGCGCGGTCGAGAGCGCGTACGCGGCGCTGCGGAGTCCGGCGGCCACCCGTACGGCCCGCCCGCCTGCCGCCCGTACGGTGACCGGCGACGCGGTGCTCGCTGCGGTACGGGGTTCGGCGTCCCCGCTGTCGGCGGGAGAGGTCGGCTCGCTCATCGGCGTCTCGCGCGCCACCGCACAGCGCTACCTCGCGGGACTGGTCACCAGCGGCCTGCTGAGGATGAAGCTGCGCTACGGGGCGACCGGGCGCCCCGAGCAGGAGTACCGGATGCCGTGAGCGCCCTGGCCGGACACGGCGGGCCGGGGGGGCAGGTCAAGTCAGGTGCCGGAACTGCCGTCGAGGGTTTCGCGGATGATGTCCGCGTGACCCGCGTGCCGGGCGGTCTCCTCGATCATGTGCAGGAGCACCCAGCGCAGATTCCGGTCAGCGGCCTGCGGCCAGCCGCACGGGGCGTCCAGATCCATGCCGGCGACCGCCTTCCTCGACGCGGCGGACCGCTCCTCGTAGATGGCCAGCCACCGCTCCACCGTGTCGCGTTCATCGACGCGGAAGTCCTCCAGGTCGGTGTCCTGTTCCCCGTTGAGCGGCCACTCGCCGGGGAAGATCTCACCGGCCGCGATGATCAGGAACCACCGGCGCTCCCACAGCGCGCAGTGCTTGAGAATGCCCAGCAGCGAAAGCGCACTCGCGGTCGGGGTAGCGCGGGCGTCCGTGTCGGAGACACCCGTGACTTTACGGGCGAGGGCCGCACGCTGCCCGTCGAGGAACCCGCACAGGGCGTCGCGTTCGGTAGGAGGCGAGAACCGCCGGTCGGTCGTCATCCGGCGACGCTAGCCCAGGGGCACGGGAGGAGTCTTCGGATTTCATCGTGCGTGCGGCCCGAAGCGGTGTGAGGGTGCCCGGCCCGGCGCGGTGCGAAGCGGTGCGGGGATGTCGGCCCGGAACGCCGGACGGGCGCTGCCGCCAGGGGTGTTGGCCCCGGCAGCAGCGCCCGCGCCACCCGTGGGGGCGGCTCGCTCTGCGTACGTCAGTGGCGCACCGTACGCGTCTCCGTGACATCGGCCGAGTTGACCAGGATGTACCGGTGGTTGAACTGGACCGTGTAGTACTTCTTGGCCCCGGTGACCACCTTTCCGCCCGTGGGGAAGAAGTCCGCGCTGCCCAGCGGCGGTTGGGCCGCCACATAGGCCTGGCCGGCCGGGATCGCGTAGTTCTTCGCCGTCAGCGGCGCCTGCTTGGACGGGGAGAGTCCGGACGGGTACTCGGACGCGTCCGGGTAGGCCGTGCCGTACACGGGGGCAGCGGTCGTACCGGCGGACTTGATGATCCGGGCGCCCGGGGCGGGCGTGGTGTTGCTGCCACCGGGGTTGTGGATCCAGCCCTTCTGGCCGTCGTACCAGATCGCCGTCCAGTCACCCTGCTGCCCGGCGACGACGAACTGCTGCCCGGCCTGGACGGTGTCGCTCCAGTCGCTGACACCGTCGGTGCCGCCCTTGGCCGCGGGGTCCGAGTGGACGACCGGGTCGAGGACGAGCGGGGCGTCGTCGCTCGGGGCGCTGCGCACGAACAGAGCGCTCGACGGCTCGGTCACCGGCGTGCAGCTCTTGGCCGCACCGGTCGGGTCGTCCGCGGGGCAGACGGTGTACGTCTGCTTGTTCTCGCTGAACCCGGGGGTGATGGTCACGGCGGACCCGACGGGTGCCACGCCACGGGCGCCCTGGTCGAACGGTGCGCCGAGCAGCTCCATGAAGCGCGTCCAGTCCCAGCCGTTGGCCGGGTCCCAGTGCATGCCCGCCAGGGTGGAGTCGGACGGTCCCGGGACGTTGTCGTGGCCCAGGATGTGCTGGCGGTCCAGCGGGATGTCGTACTTGTCCGCGAGGTACTTCACCAGCTTGGCCGTCTGCTCGTACGCCGCCGTGGTGTACCAGTCGGCGCCGTGTGCCGAGAAGCCCTCGTGCTCGATCTGGACGGCGTGCAGATTGCTGTCGTAGTTTCCGTCACCGAACGCGATGTCCTTGTTGGCCACCATCTGGGTGACCGCACCGTCCGACGACCGCATCACGTACTGCGCCGAGGCGCCACCCGGGGTCTGGAAGGTCTTGATGGCCTCGTCGTAGGAGCCCTCGGTGGTGTGGATGATGATCTGGTTGATCTTTATGCCGTTGGCGGGCCGGTCGGACACCTGGCCGTTGGACGGGTCCGCGGCAACGAACTTGCAGTCCATCGACGCCGGGCACTCGGCCTGCGGGGACGAGGTGTCCTTGAGGCGGAGCTTGCTCAGCTGCCCGGTGACCGGCTTCGCCGACGGCACGGCATGCAGGGTGACCCCGGTGGCGGGACCGGTGGACGCGACTGCGGCCTTCGATCCGGCGGGCGCGGTGGCCTTCCGCTTACCGCCCGACTCGATGGTGGCGAACACGTCGTGTACGTACGACGTGGCCGCCTTGCGGTCAGACATCCGGCTGTACTTGGCGATGGCCGCGGTCCACTGCGAGGGGTCGGCGGACGTGCTGCCGGTGAGCTGCTTCTGGTACGAGGCGAGCAGGGCGGCCCCGCCTCGGATGTTGTCCCTCCGGTTGTGCTGGAGCCGGTCGGCCGGGATGCCGGTCAGCTTCGCGGCGGTCCGCAGGGTGTGCAGTTCGGGGTGGTCGGTGAAGGAGGTCAGATCGGAGCGGCCCGACGCGCCGGCCGCGCCGCCCTCGACCATCCGCGAGGTCACATCGGTGAGGTTCATCAGGCCCCAGCCGCCGGTGTCGCTGTAACCGGTGTGCTGCTGCCAGCCGGACTCCTGGTGCGCCACGCCCTGGAGGACGGAGACCGGGACCTTGAACTCCGCGGCGGCCGCGGTGAAGTCGGCCTGCGCGGTCGGCTGCTTCGCGTCGTCCTCGTCTCCCGCCTGGGCGATGGCAGGCAGGAAAGCGAGGGCTCCTGCGGCCAGGGTGCCGCCGAGGACGGCCGCCGGCAGCCATCGCTTCCCTTTTCGCTTGTGCAAGGGGTGTTCCTTCCGTGCAACTGACCCCGGAGCGCGTTCGGCGGGGCGGCTTTCGCTTCGCCCCGGCGCACTCCGGGGAGGGTGGGGGGTGGCGCACGGGGCCTGCTCAGGCACACCGAAGCGAGTGGGGTCTCCCGAGCGGAGACGGTTTTCGGTATCCCGGCGCCATCTGATCATTCAGTTTGTCAGTTTCACATGACGGGGTGAAGAACCGGAGCCGTTCCCTCAGCAAAGTTTCACGCGGACTCCGGATCCGGAACCCCGGGTTCACATTCCTCGGGGGCGGGGTGGGGTGCGTGGCGCCGGTAGGTTGGCGGGATGACGTCCGAACAGATTCCCCCCGGTGGTGTCGTGGTGGCCCCGGAGGAGATCGACGCACGGTGGGCGGAGTGCTGGCGCCCGGAGCAGGTGGCCTCGCTCCTCTCCGGGCTCACCGCGCCCTGGTACGTCGCAGCGGGGTGGGCGCTGGACCTGTTCCGGGGTGAGCAGAGCCGGGAGCACGACGACATCGAGATCGCGGTACCGGCGGGCCGGTTCCCCGAGATCCGCGAGCGCCTCACCGGCGGTCACTCGCGGGGCGGGTTCGCGTTCGACGCGGTCGGATCCGGACGCATCTGGGAGGCGCCTTCGGCCGGCGTACTGGAGGCGACCCATCAGACCTGGCTGCGCGACCGCGCCACCGGGGCGTACCTGCTCGACGTCTTCCGCGAGCCGCACGACGGGGACACCTGGATCTGCCGCCGCGATCCGGCGATCCGGCTGCCGTACTCCGCGGTGATCCGGCATACGCCGAGTGGAATTCCCTATCTCGCACCGGAGTTGGTGCTGCTCTTCAAGGCCGCACGCACCCGTCCCAAGGACGAGCAGGACTTCACCGCCACTCTCCCGCTGCTCTCCGCAGCCCAACGGGCAGCCCTGGAGAATTTCCTGACCCGGGCTCACCCCGGCCACAGCTGGCTGACGGCCCTGCGGCGCGCCACTCCGCCTGCCGGGGGGCACCGCGGGGGCGGCATGCGTTAGCCGGACGTGCTCGCGACGTTGTCCGAGCAGACGGTGTACCCGGTCCGGCCCACCATTACCCCGGACGTAATCGACCCCTCCGCGCCCGCACGGCAGGCTGAGGTCATCCGGGACCCGGGAGGCGTACTCCTCCCGGGCCCCGGGACCAACCGTCCGTACGACCTGCCGGAGGCTGATTCACCATGTCCGTGCACGAGACCGCTGTCGACCGTTACTTCGAGGCGTGGAACGCCGCCGGGCGCCCGGCGGAGACCGCCAGGGCCGTGGCCGCCGCCTGGACCGAGGACGGCAGCTATACCGACCCGCTGGCCGATGTCTCCGGGCACGACGGGATCGCGGCGGTGATCACGGCGGCCGGGGAGCAGTTCCCCGGCTTCGAGTTCCGCAGGACCGGGACCGTCGACGGCCACCACGGCATCGCCCGCTTCGGCTGGGAGCTGGTGTCGCGGGCCGATGGGTCGGCGCCCGTCGCGGGGTTCGACGTGATCGCACTCGCGGAGGACGGCCGCATCCGTACGGTGCACGGCTTCCTGGACCGCGTCCCCGCGGCCTGAGGGGCGCGGGCGGGACAAGCGTGGCCCGCCGGGAGCGGGAGCGGGGGCGCGGGCGGAAGCCGGAGGACGCGGGCGGGACGGGCGGGACTGGTGGGACGCCCGGGAGAGGCCGGCCGGGCCTGAAGCAGACCCGGCCATCCTGAAGCGGACCCGCCGGCATGAAGCGGAGGGGCCTCAAGCGGACCCGCTGGCCCTCATGCGGACCCGTCCGGCCGATGCGAGGCAGAATAGCGTTATGCCTGAATTGCCGGAGGTCGAGTCCCTCACCCGGTTCCTGGGCGAGCACGTCGTCGGCCGTACCGTCGCCCGTGTCCACCCGGTCGCCATCCACGCGCTCAAGACCTACGATCCGCCCCTCACCGCGCTCGTGGGGCAGTCGTTCGACCGTGTGACCAGGCACGGCAAGTTCCTCGACCTCGAAATCGGCGGGGTGCACCTGGTCATGCATCTCGCCAGGGCGGGGTGGGTCCGCTGGAGCGAGCATCTGCCGGAAGCGCCGCCCCGGCCCGGCAAGGGCCCGCTCGCGCTCCGGGTCGGGCTGGACGGGCCGGAGGGCGCGGGATTCGACGTCACCGAGGCCGGTACGCAGAAACGACTGGCGGTCCACGTGGTCCGGGACCCCCTGGAGGTGCCGGGTGTCGCGCGCCTGGGGCCCGACCCCCTCGCCGACTCCTTCACCCTGGCCGCCTTCACGGGTCTGCTGGAGGGCGAGCGCCGCCAGATCAAGGGCGTGCTGCGCGACCAGAGTGTCATCGCCGGGATCGGCAACGCCTACTCGGACGAGATCCTGCACACGGCCCGGATGTCGCCGTTCCGGCTGGCCGCCAAGCTCTCCGACGAAGAGGTGGCCGGGGTGTACGAGGCGATCGGGACGACGCTCGGCGAGGCGGTGGAGCGCTCCAGCGGGCTGGCGCTGCGCAGCCTGAAGGCCGAGAAGAAGAGCGGGCTGCGCGTGCACGGGCGCGCGGGCGAGCCGTGCCCCGTCTGCGGGGACACCATCCGCGAGGTCTCCTACAGCGACTCCTCGATGCAGTACTGCCCCACCTGCCAGACCGGCGGCAGGATCCTGGCGGACCGGCGGATGTCCCGGCTGCTGAAGTAGCGGCGGCGGAGCTCGTCCACCGGTCCGCGACCGCCCCGCCCGGTAATCCGTCGGCCGCACACCACTCATGCGGGCCACAGCCACCCGCACCTCAACCCGTAAGAAATTTCTGCAAGTTGCAGGAAAGTTTTGCGCAATCTCTTGAAGTGCTCATGCCTTAACGGCAGGCTCCTCTCCGTCTCCCCCCACGGCGGCCGTCCGCACCCGGCCGCCCCGGGACACCGCACTGCCCGTACGACGAAGGAGCCGCAACGATGCGCAACCGTCTGATCGGCACGTCCATGACCGGGGTCATGGCCGGCGTCATGGCCGCCGGCGGCCTGCTCGCCCTCTCCCCCTGGCAGGCCCAGCAGGCGCAGGCCGCGCCTCCCGGCGACCGGACCGTCACCGCCACCCTCTTCGAGCGCCCGTACGCGGACGTCGGCAAGATCTGCACCGACTCGCTCGGGCCCGCCGGTTACGGCTACGTCGAGGTCTCGCCCGCCACCGAGCACATCGCCGGTCCCCAGTGGTGGACCTCGTACCAGCCGGTGAGCTACCGGATCGCCGGACGGCTCGGGGACGCCGACGCGTTCCAGTCCATGGTGAGCGCGTGCCACGCGGCCGGTGTCAAGGTGATCGCGGACGCGGTCATCAACCACATGTCGTCCGGGTCAGGCACCGGGACCGGCGGCACGCAGTACAGCAAGTACGACTACCCGGGCACCTACAGCGACGCGGACTTCCACACCTGCCGCCAGGACATCAGCGACTACACCAACCGCGAGAACGTCCAGACCTGCGAACTGGTGGGGCTGGCCGACCTCGACACCGGCAGCGACTACGTACGGTCCACCATCGCGGGATACCTCAGCGGCCTGCGGAAGATGGGCGTCGACGGGTTCCGTATCGACGCGGCGAAGCACATGGCCGCGGCTGACCTCCAGGGCATCAGGGACAAGATGGCCGACCCCGGGTTCTGGGTCTCCGAGGTCATCTACGGCAGCGGGGAGGCCGTACAGCCCGAGGAGTACACGGGTCTCGGTGACGTCGACGAGTTCCGCTACGGCACCCACATCAAGAGCGCCTTCCAGGGCGGTGACCTCGGCGGTCTGCAGAACATCGCGGACGGGAAGCTCGCCGGTGACCAGGCCACCACGTTCGTCGACAACTGGGACACCGAGCGCAATGGCTCGACGCTCAGCTACAAGGACGGCGACACGTACAAGCTCGCCAACGCCTTCATGCTGGCGCACCCCTACGGTTCGCCGAACGTCTTCTCCGGTTACGAGTGGTCCGACAAGGACGCGGGACCGCCCAGCGGCAGTGACGGCTGGACCGATATGCACGCGGACCCGGAGATCACCGGGATGGTCGGCTTCCACAACGCCGTCGGCGACGCGGCCCTGACCGACTGGTGGGCGCAGGGCAGCGCCATCGCCTTCGGACGCGGCTCCAAGGGCTTCGTCGCCCTGAACGACGGGGACGGCGACCTCCAGCAGACGTTCACCACCTCACTGCCCGGCGGCACCTACTGCAACGTCGCCAAGGCGTCGGCGGACGACTGCGCGGGCAACACGGTGACGGTAAGGGACGACGGCAAGGTCACCGCGACGGTCCCGGCCAAGGGCGTCCTCGCACTGGACACCGCCGCCACGTCGTAACCCCCACCACGTCGTAACCCCCGCACGCCCGCGGTCCCCGGCAGGGGGGGGGGGGGCCGCCCACCCCCCCGGTGGCCCGCGCCCCCCCCCCCCCCGCCCCGCCCCGCCCCGCCCCGCTGCCAGGAGGGCGACAGACGCGGCGACTTCGGCAAGGAGCCCGTTCCGCCGGCGGTGCCCTGCCGGTCAGGGCCGGGCGTCGCCCGGTGGCGCTCATGTACTGTTGCCCTCCCCACGCCCGTGGACCGTACCGAGGAGGTGAGCCCCATTACCGCTGTTGCAGGCCGGGCGCTCCCCCTCACGGCCGTGCGGTTCATCTGACTCAGGTGACCGAGGGAGCCCCACAGGTATCCCGAAAGGCTCACATGCCGGTCTCACCGTCGCCGCTCCCGCCCCAGTCGCCTCAGACACCCCACGAACCCCCGGCGCTCCAGGAACCCCAGACCCCTCAGCCGCCCCTGCCGCTCTCCGCCGTCGTCACCACGCTCCGGGCCGCGGGGTGCGTCTTCGCCGAGGACGAGGCGGAGCTGCTTGTCTCCACCGCCCGGGACCCCGCCGAACTGGCCGCCATGGTCGACCGGCGCGTCCTGGGGCTCCCGCTCGAACATGTGCTGGGCTGGGCCGAGTTCTGCGGGCTGCGGGTGGCGGTGGACCCCGGGGTCTTCGTACCCCGCCGGCGCACCGAGTTCCTGGTCGAGCGGGCGGTCGCGCTCGCTCCGCCCGGGGCCGTCGTGGTCGACCTGTGCTGCGGCTCGGGGGCCCTGGGTGCGGCGCTCGCCGCCGCGCTGGACGGAGCCGAACTGCACGCCGCCGACGTCGACCCGGCCGCCGTACGCTGCGCCCGCCGCAACGTCGCCGCTGCCGGGGGCCGGGTGTACGAGGGCGATCTCTACGGCCCGCTGCCCCGGTCGCTGCGCGGGCGCGTCGACATCCTGCTGGCCAATGTGCCCTACGTACCCACCGAGGAGATCGAGCTGCTGCCCGCCGAGGCCCGGGTGCACGAGGCGCGGGTCGCGCTCGACGGGGGCGCGGACGGTCTCGACGTACTGCGACGGGTGACCGCGGACGCGCTGCCCTGGCTGGCACCCGGCGGCCATCTGCTCTTCGAGACCAGCGAACGGCAGGCGCCCGCAGCCGTACGGACGGTCACCGGGGGCGGGCTGTCCGCACGCGTGGCCGACTGCGCGGAGCGGTATGCCACGGTGGTGATCGGGACACGCGGTACGGACTGACGCGCGGCCCGGTCCCCGGTCCGGGGGCCGGGCCGCGCTCTCCAGGCGGCCGTGCGGGAGCAGCCGTTCGGCCGGTGATACGGAGACGCCGGGACAGGGACCGAGTGCTCAGCGACCGAGGCGGATCAGGACGCGCACCATGCGGCAGGTGGCGTCGGACGGCGGGTGGATGCCCGCGAGGGCGGCGGTGGCGCGTATCTTCCGGTTCGGTGCCTGACCGGGGCGGTAGACACCGGTGTCGAGGAGCGCGATGGCCAGACGCATCGCCTTCAGCCTGCGGTTGTGCGAGACATACCAGTCACGTGGCTTTCCTGCGGGCAGCGGCTTCTTGACCAGGGACTGCGTCGGGAACATGGCTACGGCCATCGGCGACCTCCAGGTGCTGGTGACAAGGGCCCTCGCGGACCCTCCCGAACTACCCCTATTTTACTGCCCACCACTGACAGAAGCCCCTGGCCAGAAGGGGTCCGGGCGGTCCCTCGCGTACCTTTGGCCCCATGGAGATCTGGATCAATCCCGCCTGCTCGAAGTGCCGCGGCGCGGTGGACCTGCTGGACGCGGAAGGTGCTTCGTACACCGTCCGCCGATACCTGGAGGACGTGCCGGACGAGGACGACATCCGGGCGGTGCTCGGCCGGCTCGGGCTCGAACCGTGGGACATCACCCGGACCCAGGAGCCGGACGCCAAGGCGCTCGGGCTGAAGGAGTGGCCGCGCGACGCGGAGGCCCGGGACCGGTGGATCGCCGCGCTGGCCGGGCATCCGAAACTGATCCAGCGGCCCATCATCACAACGGACGACGGCACCGCGGTGGTGGCGCGTACGGAGGAAGCGGTACGGGACGCGCTCGGGCGGTGAGCCTCTGAGGGGCGGGCCCCGGGCCTGCGGGTCCGGCACTCCGCTGCCGGGCCGGGGCGGCGGCCCCGGGCTGCGCCCCGGCCGCCTACTCCGGCCGCCGCTGCCCGAGTTGCCGCTCGGCGTCCGCCAGGATCTCGGTCAGCCGCAGGCCGAACCGTACGTCGCACGGGTGCGGTTCACCCGTGCGTACGGCGGTGAGCAGCGCGTCGACCGCGGCGGCGAACGGCACCCGCGCACCGCCACCGCGGCCCTCCGGCAGCACCGCGACCCCATGGGTGCCGCGGAACTCGACGGTGGCGCCCGCCGCTTCGGCGGGCGCGCTCAGGCTGAGCGTCGCCGAACTGGAGGCGCCCGATGTGTGGCGCAGCGCGAGATGGACGGTGTCATCGGCGCCGCCGGCCGCGGTGACCTGCGTCGCGTCGCCGAGCACCGGGAGCAGTACGGAGAGCGCGTGCGGGCCCACGTCCCACAGCCCGCCCTTCTCCCTGCGCCACGGGGACGCCGCGTACGGGCTGTCCGCACCCGGCGAGAAGAGCGCCCCGAGCCACTCCGCGCGGCCGGTGAACCAGCCGTCCAGGGCGGCCTGTCCGGCGATCCACTCGGCCACCCCCGGGGTGAAGCGCAGGGTGCAGAAGACCACGGACGCGACGCCGGAGCGCTCGGCCGCCGCCACGACCTCCTGTGCGCCGCCGACCGTCGTGGCGACCGGTTTGTCGAGCAGCAGATGGCAGCCGGCCGCGGCCGCGGAGGCCGCGAGCGGGGCCTGGACGTCCGGCGGGAGGGCGAGGGCGACCGCGTCGCTCGCCGCGAAGAGCGCCTCCGTATCGTCGTATGCGGTCGTCCCGTGCTCGGCGGCGAGAACACGCGCCGCGTCGGGCCTGCGCCCCCAGACGCCGCTGAACTCGATCTCCGGATGGTCCGCGAGCGCGGGGGCGTGGGTGGATTGGGCCCAGGGGCCGGTACCGAGCAGACCGATGCGCGGCCTCGTACGAGATGGCTTCGTCATACCGGCCAGTGTCGGCCATCGGATCCGGCGCGGACCGTGAAACACCCCGCTCACGGCCGGGCAACGGCCCGGAGACCGCGGATCGCGGTGCCGCGTCCTCGGGAGCTGCTGGGGCCGTCAGCCCCGCCGGGCCTGCGCCCCCGGACCGTTCCTTTGCCGGGAGCCCCTGCTGCCGCCCCGCCGTATCTGGTTCAATGGGCACATGGCCCGCCAGCAGAACACCTCGACCGGTCGCTTCGACCTCGAACCGTTCTGGCCGTCCCGTCAGCACCATGACTTCGACCGCGTGTGTTGCCGTGCGACCAAGGCGCCGGCTCTCTAACGCCTCTCTCCTCTCGAAGCCTTCGGCCGGCGCGCACGACGTACGTCCCTCGACGACCTCTCCGCGCGAAAGAGCTGACCCTTCATGGCTGACACCCGTTCCTTCTCCGCAGTGACCGCCGCGCCCGCAGCGACCGCCGCCTCTCTCCCCTCCCCCCGGCACCGGCTGCGCTCCGTCGACCGTGACGAGGTGGTCACGGTCGCCGACTTCCTGCCGCCCGGTGCCACCTGGCTGCCCGCGCCCCAGCACACCCTGCCCACCGTGCCGGGACAGCCGCCGATGGTCGGCTATCTGGTGCTGGTGCCCGCCGACCACCAGCCGGGACCCGTGCCCGCGCCCGCCGCTTCCGACGGGCCGGTGCGGATCGACAGCGAGGAGCGCACCGCTTCGGTGGACGGGCGGACGCTGGACCTCACGTATCTGGAGTTCGAGCTGCTCGCCCATCTCGTCGCGCACCCCCACCGGGTGCACAGCCGCGACCAGTTGGTGACCACGGTGTGGGGGTACGGGCATGTGGGCGACGGCAGAACCGTCGACGTCCATGTGGCCCGGCTGCGCCGCAAGCTGGGCGCCGAGCACCGGCAGACGATCCGTACGGTGCGCCGCGTCGGGTACAAGTACGCGCCCTGATCGGCCGGGCCCCTGCCGGGGCCCTCGGCGCGTCGGGTCCCCCGGTGCCCGGAACCCCTCGGCGCGTCGCCGTCGGCCGATTCGCCTCACCCGCCGCGAACCGCGGTGCGGGGGCGGGGGTGGTGCCAGGTACACCCCGAACCCGGGGGTGCGGGCCAGTGCCACCGGCGCCCCGGTACGGCCACACTGGTGTCCGGGCCGGCGACCACCCGGCCAGGGACGGGAGGGACACCGATGAGGGCGGACAAGGCACGCGACGCGGGGGTGGCGGCCGTACGGGGCCTGGCGCTGACCGGGATGGCTCTCATCGGCTCGATCACGCTCTTCACCCTGGTCGTCACATCGATCGCGCTGATCCCGGTCGGTGTCGGGATCCTCACCACACCGGCCCTCCTCGGTCTGGTCCGGGCGCACGCCGACCGGCGCCGGCTGCTGGCCGCCCAGTGGGCGGGCATCCGAATCCCGGTCATACCCCGGCCGCGCTCTCAGCGCCCGCGCTCCGGCCCGGTCGGTCGGGTGGAGCGCTGCAAGGTGCTGATGCAGGACCCGGCCACCTGGCGCGATCTGCGCTGGCTGCTGATCGACATGACGGCGGGCGCGATCACCGCGCTGTTGCCGGCGTCGCTGTTCGGCGAGGGGCTGTTCGGCATCCTGCTCCCGCTCGGGCTGTGGAGGCCGATCGTCCGTGCGGGCGGCGGGTACTGGTACGAGTTCGTCCGGGTCGACGGCTGGAGCACCGCAGCGCTCGCCGCCCTGGTGGGGATCGGCTGGATCGTGGTCGGACTGCGTTACGGGCCGCAGCTGATCCGCGCCCACTTCCGCGTCACCCGGTCGGCGCTGGCCCCCACCAGGGAGGCCGAGCTGGGCGAGCGCATCGACCGGCTCACCGCGACCCGCCATGACGCCGTGGACAGCTCGGCCGCCGAACTGCGCCGTATCGAGCGGGATCTGCACGACGGCGCGCAGGCCAGGCTGGTGGCGATGGGCATGAATCTCTCCACCGTCGAGGCGCTGATAGAGAAGGACCCGGCGCAGGCCAGGAAGATGCTGTCGATGGCCCGGGAGTCGTCGGCGGAGGCCCTGACGGAGCTGCGGGACCTGGTGCGCGGGATCCACCCGCCGGTGCTCGCCGAACGCGGACTTGAGGACGCGGTCAGGGCCCTGGCGCTGCGGCTGCCGATGGCCACCGCGGTCGAGGTGGACATGGCGGGCCGCGCGGAGGCGCCGGTCGAGTCGGCGGCGTACTTCGCGGTCAGCGAAGCCCTGACGAACGCCGTCAAGCACGCGGGCGCGGACCGGATATGGGTCGACATCCACCACACCGGGGGGATGCTGCGGCTGTCGGTCACGGACGACGGCCACGGGGGTGCGTCCGTGGGAAGAGGCTCAGGGCTGAGCGGAATCGAACGCCGGCTGGGTACATTCGACGGCGTACTGGCCGTCAACAGCCCGGTGGGCGGTCCGACCATGGTGACGATGGAGATTCCGTGCGCGTTGTCCTCGCCGAAGACCTCTTCCTGCTGAGAGACGGCCTGGTCCGGATGTTGGAGGCGTACGACTTCGAGATCGCGGCGGCGGTCGCCACCGGACCCGAACTGACCAGGGCACTCGCGGAGTTGGAGCCGGATGTGGCCGTGGTCGACGTGCGGCTGCCGCCGTCCCACACGGACGAGGGCCTCCAGTGCGCCCTGGCCGCCCGGCGGGCCAGACCAGGACTGCCGGTGCTGGTCCTGTCGCAGCACGTCGAGCAGCTCTATGCGCGTGAGCTGCTCGCGGACGGCACGGGCGGGGTGGGATATCTGCTGAAGGACCGGGTGTTCGACGCCGACCAGTTCATCGACGCGGTACGCCGGGTCGCGGCGGGCGGCACCGCGATGGACCCGCAGGTGATCCAGCAGCTGCTGTCCCGGCACGCCCAGGACAGACCGGTGGGCAGCCTCACCCCGCGTGAGCGGGAGGTCATGGAGCTGATGGCGCAGGGGCGTTCCAACGCCGCCATCGCGGGCCAGCTCGTGGTGACCGAGCGGGCGGTCGCCAAGCACACGTCGAACATCTTCGGCAAACTGGGCCTGCCGGTGTCCGACGACGACAACCGGCGGGTGCTCGCGGTGCTCGCCTATCTCGACCAGGGGTGACCGGCGCCGCGCGGCCCGGCCCTGCGGGGTCCGGCCCCGCAGGGCCGGCCCGTCGTCCGTCTACCGGTGGCGGGTGACCCGTACGCCGGTGACTCCCAGCAGCCCGGCCAGCGGGACCCGTGCCGAGGTCTGGTCGGGGGCCACCGCGAGGTTCTGGGCGCGCAGCAGGTTCAGCAGCCGCTCGGCCAGGGGCATGACCATGTGCCGTCCCCAGCAACGCTCGTTGGCGTGGCCGAAGGGCAGGTATCCCGGGTGGTTGTCGGGGTCGGCCCCGGTCCACCGGTCGGGGCGGAACGTGTCGGGGTCGTCCCAGATCGCGGGAGAGCGGTGGGTCAGCAGGGGGAGCATCAGGACGTCGTCCCGCTCGCCGATCCGGTCGTCCAGGGCCGCGAACTCGGGCGAGGCCACCCGCAGCAGGTTCCAGGACGGCGGCAGCAGCCGGAGCGTCTCCAGCAGGATGTCCCGATTGGACACGTCGTCGGCGAAGGGTGAGCCGAGCCAGAGCGCGTTGGCGACCAGGGTGGAGACCGTGAAGCAGATGGGCGCCGCTGCCCGCCGGTACATACCCATGGCGTGGCGCCGGCCCTCGTAGGTCCCGGCCTCCGCGGTCAGCTTCGCCAGATGGGAGACCGGCGCGTCCGGGCCGGGGCTGCCGGGCAGCGCGGCGCCCGTCCCGATGACGGTCCAGGTGAGTGCCGTCGTCCACTCCAGTCTGCGGTCCATGAGCGCCCGGTACCGGAGGGGATCCGAACCGAAAACCAGGTCTCGCAGATAGATATGGCCCACGTGCGGCCATTCCCCGGAGAGATCGACCCCTTCAGGATCCTGCTTTTTCAGTGCTGTTTTGACGTCCTGCGAGATGGCGCGCATGAGCGCGGATGATTCCGGCCGGGTGATGGACCTCCCCTTGAGGGGTTTGAACGTCGGCCGCTCGAATTCATTCGCCGGTCTACTGCGCAGTATTTCATCGATCAGTTCGGGCCCTGCAACGCCAACGGTTCCGGGATCCAGACGGAATGCGTCCGCACCCCGGTGCTTGCGCAGGAGATCGTCGATTCTCGGCGTGAAGACCGTGGTCCGGGCACTTCTGGCCGTACCGGAAATGTTCATCGGAGATCTCCAAGGAGCAAAAGGCAGGAGCAAAAGGCCCTAGCCCCCCGGCCGCCGGCGAGGGGCCCCCGCGCCGCCCCCCCCGGCCCCCCCCTCAGCGCGCGCAACGCACACCCAGGGAGAGCGAGAGC